>NZ_JBAMDH010000059.1:0-21019 GCF_036961685.1 Massilia sp. DD77 | reverse complement strand
CTGGCGCATCTATCTGGCGAAGGGCGAGCGCACCTACCTGGTGCGCGAGAAGGAAGTCATCGACGGCGTCTACCGCGTGGACGCGATCAAGCCGCCGGTCCTGACCCTGACTTATCTGCCGCTGGACAAGGTCCAGCAGCTCAATATTGGAGTATTCGACTGATGGTTCGTTCCCGGATTCACGGCCTGGCCCTGCGCGCGGCGGCCCTCTCGGCGGCGCTGCTGCTCGCGGGCTGCGCGGCCCAGCGCGCCTACCAGGAGGGCAATGCCCTGATCGCCCAGGACCAGGTGGCGGCCGGCCTGGCCAAGTACCAGGAAGCGGTGGCCGCCGACCCCGCCAATCCGCTGTACAAGGCGGCCTGGCTGCGCGCGCGCGACAATGCCACCACCCGCCTGCTGGAGCAGGCCGACCGTGCGATGCAGGATGGACGCACCGAGGCGGCGGCGCTGGACTACCGGCGCGTGCTGGCGGTGGATCCGGTGAACGACCGTGCCCGCGCCGGACTGCGCCAGGTGGAGGCCGACCGCCGCCACACGGCCATGTTCGAGGGCGCCCGCGAAGCCTTCGAGAAGAACGATATCGACGGCGCGCGGCTCAAGCTGAACGCCTTGCTGACCGAGCGCCCCTCGCACGAGCCGGCGCGCCAGCTGCTGCTGCAGGTGAACGAGAAGGCGATGGAGGCGCCGAGCGGCGAGGTAGCCCTCGCCGCGGCCTACCGCAAGCCGATCAGCCTGGAATTCCGCGAGGCGCCGCTGAAGCAGGTGTTCGAGGTCATCTCGCGCCACTCGGGCCTGAACTTCATCTTCGACAAGGACGTCAAGGCCGACCAGCGCACCTCGATCTTCCTGAAGAACAGCACGGTCGAGGCGGCGGTCTACTACCTGCTCATGACCAACCAGCTCGAGCGCCAGGTCATGGACGGCAACACCATCCTGATCTATCCGAACGTGGCGGCCAAGCTCAAGGAATACCAGGAGATGACGGTCAAGACCTTCTTCCTGGCCAACGCCGACGCCAAGAACATCGCCAACACCTTCAAGACCATCCTCAAGGCGCGCGACGTGGTGGTGGACGAGAAGCTCAACCTGGTCATACTGCGCGACAACCCGGAAGCGGTGCGCGTGGCCACCCAGCTGGTGGCCCTGCAGGACGTGCCGGAGCCGGAAGTCATGCTCGACGTCGAGGTGCTCGAGATCAAGCGCAGCCGCGCCATGGAGCTGGGCGTAAACTGGCCGACCGCGCTGGAGTTTGCGCCGCTGCAGACCTTCGACGGCGTGCCGATGACGATCAACGAACTGCGCAACCTGAACCGCGACAACGTGGGCGTGGACGGCGGTATCAGCGCCACGGTGCGCGCCAACAAGACCGACGGCGATTCGAACACCCTGGCCCATCCGCGCATCCGCGTGCGCAACAAGGAAAAGGCCAAGATCGTCATCGGCGACAAGATCCCGAACATCTCGGCCACCGTCTCCACCGGCGTGGGCGGCTTCGCCTCCGAGAACGTGAACTACGTCGATGTCGGCCTGACCCTCAACGTCGAACCGATCATCTACCTGAACAACGAGGTGGCGATCCGCATCTCGCTCGAGGTCAGCTCGCTGGGCGAATCGGTGACCACGCGGTCGGGCTCGGTGGCCTACCGCATCGGCACCCGCTCGGCGACCACCCTGCTGCAGCTCAAGGATGGCGAGAACCAGGTGCTGGCGGGCCTGATCAGCAACGAAGACCGCTCCAGCGGCAGCAAGGTGCCGGGGATCGGCGACCTGCCGATCGTCGGCCGCCTGTTCGGCAGCTCGCGCGACACCAACGACCGCACCGAGATCGTGCTGTCGATCACGCCGCGCCTGGTGCGCAATATCCAGCGCCCGCCGGCAGCCAGCTCCGAGTTCGGCGCCGGCACCGAGGCCAGCTTCCGCCGCCGCCCGGACAACGTGGCGCGCGCGCCGATCCAGCTGCCGCCGTCGGTGCGTCCGGCCGTGGCCGCACCAGGCGCAAGCCCGCAGGTCCAGCCCGGCGCCAACGCCGTACCGGGGGCGCCGGCCGCGCCGGTCTCGGTGCCGCCGTCGCAGCTGCCCGCCACGCCGCAACTCGGCTCGCCGCAATCGGGACCGCCGCCGACGGCCCCGGCTCCGGCCCCGGCCAACGTGCAGGTGACGCCGGTGCCGCCGCCGCCCGCCACCGCGCCGGCAACCCAGCCAACTACGCAGCCAACTACGCCGCCCACCCAGCCATGAACGCGCATTGCGGCCCGGCTCCGCGCCGCGGCTTCACCCTGATCGAGCTGCTGGTCACCCTGGCGATCCTGGCGCTGCTGGGCACCCTGGTGCTGCCGGTGGCGCAGGTGACGGCCCAGCGCCGCGACGAGCAGGAGCTGCGCCGCGCGCTGCGCGAGATCCGCGCCGGCATCGACGCCTACAAGAAGGCCAGCGACGAGGGCCGGGTGGCCAAGACCGCCGGCACCACCGGCTATCCGCCGCGCCTGGAGCTGCTGGTGGAGGGCGTGCGCGACCTGCGCAGCCCGAAGGGGGCGAAGATCTATTTTCTGCGGCGCCTGCCGCGCGACCCCTTCAATGCGGACCCGGAGCTGCCTGACGCCGCCACCTGGGGCAAGCGCAGCTACGCCAGCGAGCCGAACGAACCGCGCGAGGGCGACGACGTCTACGACGTCTATTCGCTGTCGCCGAAAGAGGGCCTGAACGGGGTCCCTTACAACAAATGGTGAACACGATGACCGGCCTGCGCCGCCGCCTTTCCCGCCCTGGCGGCTTCACCCTGATCGAGCTCCTGATCGTGCTGGGCATCGTCGCGCTGCTGCTGACCCTGGCCGTGCCGCGCTTCTTCCCCAGCGTGGACAAGAGCAAGGAGACCATCCTGGCCGAGAACCTGCGCAACACGCGCATCGTGATCGACCAGTACCGCGCCGATACCGGCCGCTATCCGGACTCGCTGGAACAGCTGGTGGAGAAGAAATACCTGCGCGAGATACCCTATGACCCGCTCACGGAAAGCCGCGAGACCTGGGTCGTGCTGCCGCCCGAGGAAGGCGAGCAGGGCGAGGTCTACAACCTGCATAGCGGCGCCCCCGGCAACGACCGCAACGGGCGCCCTTACGCGGAATGGTAGGCCTGCGCAGCCGCCAGGGCGGCTTCACCTACCTCGGGCTGGTGATCTTTGTCGCCATCATCGGCATGGTGGGCGCGGCCACGCTCAAGATCGGCTCGCTGCTGCAGCGCGCCGCCGCCGAGGAAGAACTGCTGGAGATCGGCGCCGCCTTCGGCGCGGCCCTGCAGAGCTATGCGGCCGCCACGCCCAAGGGCATGCCGACCTACCCGCCGACCCTGCAGGAACTGCTCAAGGACCCGCGCTTTCCCGAAGTGCGGCGCCACCTGCGCAAGATCTTCGTCGACCCCATGACCGGCAAGGCCGAGTGGGGCATCGTCTACGCGGGTGGGCAGACCGGAGTGCTGGCGATCCACAGCCTGTCGGCCGCGAAGCCGCTCAAGGTCGGGAACTTCGACAGCCGCTTCCAGAGCTTTGAAAACAAGGAAAAGATCTCGGACTGGCGCTTCGTGGCCGGCGGCCAGGGATTGCTGACGCCGGGCGGGCAAGGCGCGCCGGGCGCGCCCAAGCCTCCGCCGGCTCCGCCCAATGCGCCGCAACCGGCGCCCGGCGCTCCGCCTGCGGCCCCGCCGGAAGCGCCGCCGGCCGGGGAGCCGCCCGGCGACGAGCCGCCACCCCAGCAGGCGCCGCCACAGGAGGCGCCCCAGGAGCCTCCCGATGAGCCGCAGGAGCCGCCCCAGGAAACCCAGGAGCCGCCACGGCAGGCGCCGGTGCGGCGCTAGGCGGCAGGAGGCTCCCGCGCAATGGCCACCGCCGCGACATGAAAAGCGCTTGCGTGCCTACCTACTAGTCGGTATATTGCTTGCATGAGCAAGGACACCGCCCAACGCATCCTCGACACCGCGCTGCACCTGATCGTGCAGCGCGGCTACCACGGCTTCAGCTACGCCGACATCGCGGAAGTGGTCATGGTCAAAAAACCCAGCATCCATTTCCACTTTCCGACCAAGGCGGAGCTGGTGCGCCAGCTCCTGGTCCAGTACCGCGAAACGGTGCGCAGCAACCTGGAGCGCTTGTCCGTGGCGGTGCCGGATCCGCTGGCCCAGCTGCGCGCCTACGCCGGCTATTGGGAAGAATGCATCCGCGACGACCGCTCGCCGTTCTGCCTGTGCGCCTTGCTCGCTTCCGAGCTGCTGTCGCTGCCGCCCGAAGTGGCGGAGGAAGTGAAGCTGCATTTCCGCGACCTGGCCGGCTGGCTGGCGGCGACCCTGGAGCAGGGGGCGGCCCGAGGCGTGCTGGCCCTGCCGCGCGGCGCCCAGGCGGAAGCGGAGTCCTTCATGGCGAGCGTTCATGGCGCCATGCTGTCGGCGCGCGTGTACGGCGACGCCGAGGTGTTCGCCGGCGTCATGGGCGACGCCATCGGCAGGCTGCGCATCCGCTAGGCCGGCCTGTTTCCATTGCTGTCCCCGGCCATGTGCGCGTGGCTTTTTTTGCGATCCGTTGCCTACCAACTAGTAGGTCAATTTTAAGAGAAGGAGTAGTCATGAATCATTCCCTGTCGATCTTCGGCGTCGTTCATACGGTGTTGAGCCTGGTCCCGGTCGCTGCCGGCCTGCTGGCCTTTTACCGCCATGGCAGGATCGATCCGGCCACGCGCGCCGGGAAACTGTACTGGACCGGCATGGTCGTATCCGTCCTCACCGCCTTCCCCTTGTCGAGCACGGGCGGTTTCAATCCGGGCCATGCCCTGGGCCTGTTCACCTTGCTCGTCATGGCGGTCGCCACCCTGGCGCCGCGCATCGTCTTCCTCGGCCGTACAGCCGCCTATATCCAGGTGGCGCTGATGTCCTTCAGCTTCATGCTCCTGATGATTCCTGGGACCAATGAAACGCTGAGCCGCCTGCCGGTGGGTCATCCGATCGGCAACGGGCCCGGATCGGCCCCTGTCCAACTTGCGCTGGCGGGCATGTTCGCTCTATTCCTGCTCGGCACCGGCTACCAGCTGGCTCAGTTGCGCCGCCGCGCCGTCCGGCCCGGCGCCTAGCCCGCGCGGCGCTTGAAGTCGCGCGGACGGAAGCCCAGCGCCACCAGCACGCCGAAGTAGGCGATCACCGCGGCGCCGATGATGGCCACCAGGGCGCCCGCGCGCAGCAGCGGCGTGGCGCGCATCCCGACCCAGTCGAACTGCGCCTGGCCGAACCAGGACACCGCGCCCATCACCGCGACGGCCACGACCAGCTTCAGGAAGAACTTGCCCCATCCCGGCTGCGGCACGTAGATGGCGCGCTTGCGCAGGCCGTGATACAGGAAGGCCGCGTTGAGGCAGGCGCCGGCCCCGATCGACAAGGCCAGGCCGGCCACGCCGAACAGTGGCACGAACACCAGGTTCATCAGCTGGGTCGCCACCAGCACGCCCACGGCGATGTTGACCGGGGTGCGCACTTCCTGGCGCGCGAAGAAGGCCGGGGCCAGGGTCTTGACCAGGATGAAGCCGAGCAGGCCGGCGCTGTAGGCCATCAGCGGCATGGACGAGGCGGCGACGTCGGCGTTGTCGAAATTCCCATAATGGAAGAGGGTGGCGATCATCGGCGTCGCCAGGGTCGCCATGCCGACCGCGGCCGGGATCGCCAGCAGGAAGGTCAGGCGCAGGCCCCAGTCCAGCAGGGACGAGTATTCCCGGGTATCGCCCTCGGTATTCGCCTTTGCCAGTCCCGGCAGCAGGATGGTACCCAGCGCCACGCCGAGCAGGGCGGTGGGCAGCTCCATCAGGCGGTCCGCGTACTGCAGGGCGGTGACGGCGCCGGCAGCGAGTCCCGCCGCGATGGTGGTGTTGATCAGGAGGCTGATCTGGGCCGCGGCGACCGAGAACACGGCGGGCCCCATCTTGCCGAGCATACGGCGCACGCCGGCGTCGCGCAGGCCGGTCATCGGGTTCAGCGAGACGCGCGGCAGCATGCGCAACTTCATCAGCGGCGGAATTTGCAGCGCGACCTGCGCCAGGCCGCCGATGCAGACGCCGACCGCCATCGCATAGATCGGCTGTTCGAACCAGTCGGCCATCACCACGGCGGCGAAGATGAAGGACAGGTTCAGCAGCACCGGGGTGAAGGCGGGAATCTTGAACTGGCGCCAGGTATTCAGCACGCCGCTGGACAGGGCGACGAAGGACATGCAGGCGATGTAGGGGAACATCAGCTGGGTCATGAACACCGAGGCCTCGAAGGCCGCGGGCTCGCGCTGCAGGCCGCCGCCGATCAGCAGGATCAGCACGGGCGCGGCGATGATCCCGGCAATGCTGGTCAGCATGGTCGCCCAGATCAGCACGGTGGCCACGTGGTCGACCAGGGTCTTGGTTGCTTCCTCGCCATGCTTGGTCTTGTACTCGGTCAGGATGGGAACGAAGGCCTGCGAGAACGCGCCCTCGGCGAACAGGCGCCGCAGCAGGTTGGGCAGGCGGAAGGCGATGTTGAAGGCGTCGGTGTAGTTCGAGGCGCCGAAGGCGGCCGCGAACAGGCTTTCGCGCAGCAGGCCGGTGACGCGCGACACCATGGTCATGCTGGAAATGGCAGCGAGGGTTCTGAGCAGGTTCATGGGCCGAGATTATACTGGGGCAACAACGTCCGCACGGGCCGAAGTGCGCCAAAAGTGATTTATGAATTGCCCTTCGATGAATCTTTCGCTATAATCGTGGGCTGTACTGAATTCTGTTGGCAGACACTAATCGTTGGGCAGGCACAAGAAGAGCCGGTTTCACTCGCTAATGTTTGCAAACGCAACTTGACCCCGATTTAGGAAATTCCATGGCAAATACCGCACAAGCGCGCAAACGCGCTCGTCAAGCAGTTAAGCAAAACGCACACAACTCGGCACAGCGTTCGACCCTGCGCACCGCAATCAAGGCAGTCCGCAAGGCCATCCAGGCCGGCGACAAGGCCGCTGCGACCACCATCTTCCAGCAATCCGTGTCGACCATCGACAGCATCGCTGACAAGAAGATCATCCACAAGAACAAGGCAGCGCGCCACAAGAGCCGCCTGGCTGCCGCCATCAAGGCACTGTCGGCCTAATAGCCGCGTGCGCGCGGCCTTGGCCGCGCTGGCAAGTTCTGTGCAGTAGAAAGACCCGCCCGACCTCCCGGTCCCGGCGGGTTTTTTTGCTTGGCGCGGACGCTGTTTCCCGCGTTGCGAGTGCGGCCCCGGCCGAAGGCATATCGTCTAAAACCATGGCGCACAGTAAAATGTTGGTGCATAATGTGAAACGCCCGTCTTATGTCTTATAGAAGACTTGAGCGTCACAACCGAATTTCAAGTAGCGCGAACTTAACAGCGTTATCCACGCGAGCATCGAGGAAAAAGCGTATGAGCGATCCGACCATCATCTACACCCTGACCGACGAGGCGCCCCTGCTGGCGACCCACGCCTTCCTGCCTGTCGTCAGCACCTTCACCAAGCCGGCCGGCATCAAGGTCGAGCAGAGCGACATCTCGGTCGCCGCTCGTATCCTGGCAGCCTTCCCGGAATACCTGACCGAAGAGCAGCGCGTTCCCGACGCGCTGGCCGAGCTGGGCAAGAAGACCCTGGAGCCGGACGCGAACATCATCAAGCTGCCGAACATCTCGGCCTCGGTGGGCCAGCTGACCGCCGCCATCAAGGAACTGCAGGGCAAGGGCTACAATCTGCCCGACTACCCGGCCGATCCGAAGACCGACGAAGAGAAGAGCATCAAGGCGCGCTACGGCAAGTGCATCGGCTCCGCCGTGAACCCGGTCCTGCGCGAAGGTAATTCGGACCGCCGCGCACCGAAGGCCGTCAAGGAATACGCCCGCAAGAATCCGCACTCGATGGCGCCGTGGTCGCAAGCCTCGCGCACCCACGTCTCGCACATGACCCACGGCGACTTCTACCACGGCGAGAAGTCGATGACCGTGAGCGGCGCGCGCGAAGTCAAGATGGAACTGGTCACCAAGGGCGGCCAGACCATCGTGCTCAAGCCAAAGGTCGCGCTCCAGGACGGCGAGATCATCGACTCGATGTTCATGAGCCGCAAGGCCCTGCTCGAATTCTACGAACAGCAGATCGAAGACGCCAAGGAAACCGGCGTGATGTTCTCGCTGCACGTCAAGGCGACCATGATGAAGGTCTCGCACCCGATCGTGTTCGGCCACTGCGTGCGCATGTTCTACAAGGAAGCCTTCGAGAAGCACGGCGCCCTGTTCGACAGCCTGGGCGTCAACGTCAACAACGGCATGGCCGACCTGTACAACAAGATCGCCGACCTGCCGGTATCGCAGCGCGACGAGATCGTGCGCGACCTGCACGCCTGCCAGGAACACCGTCCGGCGCTGGCCATGGTCGACTCGGCCAAGGGCATCACCAACTTCCACTCGCCGAACGACGTGATCGTCGACGCGTCGATGCCGGCCATGATCCGCGCCGGCGGCAAGATGTACGGCGCCGACGGCCGCCTGAAGGAAGTCAAGGCGGTCATTCCGGAATCGACCTTCGCCCGTATCTACCAGGAGATCATCAACTTCTGCAAATGGCACGGCGCCTTCGATCCGAAGACCATGGGCACCGTTCCGAACGTGGGCCTGATGGCGCAGCAGGCCGAGGAATACGGCTCGCACGACAAGACCTTCGAAGTGCCGGAAGCCGGCGTGGCCAACATCACCGACATCGCCACCGGCGAAGTCCTGATGAGCCAGAACGTGGAGCAGGGCGACATCTGGCGCATGTGCCAGGTAAAGGACGCCCCGATCCGCGACTGGGTCAAGCTGGCGGTCACCCGCGCGCGCAACTCGGGCATGCCGGCCGTGTTCTGGCTGGACCCTTACCGTCCGCACGAGAATGAACTGATCAAGAAGGTCACGACCTACCTGAAGGATCACGACACCACCGGCCTGAACATCCAGATCATGTCGCAGGTGCGCGCGATGCGCTACACCCTGGAGCGCGTCAAGCGCGGCCTGGACACCATCTCGGTGACCGGCAACATCCTGCGCGACTACCTGACCGACCTGTTCCCGATCATGGAACTGGGCACCAGCGCCAAGATGCTGTCGATCGTTCCGCTGATGGCGGGCGGCGGCATGTACGAAACCGGCGCGGGCGGCTCGGCGCCGAAGCACGTGCAGCAGCTGGTCGAGGAGAACCACCTGCGCTGGGATTCGCTGGGCGAGTTCCTGGCGCTGGCGGTGTCGCTGGAAGACCTGGGCCTGAAGACCGGCAACGAGAAGGCCAAGATCCTGGCCAAGACCCTGGACGCCGCGACCGGCAAGCTGCTGGACAACCGCAAGTCGCCGTCGCCGAAGACCGGCGAGCTCGACAACCGCGGCAGCCAGTTCTACCTGTCGCTGTACTGGGCGCAGGAACTGGCGGCGCAGACCGAAGATGCCGCCCTGGCAGCCACCTTCGCGCCGCTGGCCAAGACCCTGGCCGAGAACGAAGCGAAGATCGTCGCCGAACTGCTCGAAGTGCAGGGCAAGCCGGTCGATATCGGCGGCTACTACAAGGCAGACGAGGCCAAGGTCAAGGCCGTGATGCGTCCGAGCGCGACCTTCAACGCGGCGCTGGAAGCGCTGGCGTAATCGTCGCTACGAAGCTGTAATGAAAACCGCCGGCTCCTGGGCCGGCGGTTTTTTTTATTGGTGTTGGCTGTTCATGGAAACCTGGGTTCCGGCCTTCGCCGGAACGACGTGCCGAGAGTCGAGGTAGACCTCTGCCTTGCAGTTAGCCTGAAGACCGTCATCCCGGCGAAGGCCGGGATCCAAGTTTGCCCGCAGGCCGCCAGCATCTCACCGCAACGCCGACGCCTGCACTTCGATGAACTCCCCAGGCATCAACGGATGCGTCGCCAGCGAAAACGGCCCGATACTGCTGCGCACCAGCCTTAACGTCGGCAGCCCCACCGCCGCCGTCATGCGGCGCACCTGGCGGTTCTTGCCTTCCTCGAGCGTGATCGCGATCCAGCTGGTCGGCTTGTCCGTGCGCGCCCGGATCGGCGGGTTGCGCGGCCACAGCCAGGCCGGCTCGGCGATCCGCACCGCGCGGCAGGGCTTGGTGATGAAGTCGCCAAGGTCGAGCGGCGCCTGCAGGCGCGCCAGCGCGTCCGCGTCCGCCACGCCGTCCACCTGCACCAGGTAGGTCTTGGCTTCCTTGTGGTCCGGATGGGCGATCTTGTGCTGCAGCTTGCCGTCGTCGGTCAGCAGCATCAGGCCCTCGCTGTCCGCATCCAGCCGTCCGGCCGGATAAATGCCGGGGATCTTGAGATAATCGGCAAGCGACTCGCGTCCCTCCTGGGGGCTGAACTGGCAAAGCACCTGGAAGGGTTTATTGAAGAGGATCAAAGACATATCGAACGAGTGGAACTAGAATCGGGCCGCCGGGGCGGATACGCTTGAGTGCCGGCGTGCGCCTTGCAACAGTCTGGTGCATAATGCAAGACGCGACATCCATGTCTTATACAAGACTACCAGCTTCACCATTGTAATTCAGATCGCAGGCCGCGCAGGACTTCGTCCGCCACATGCGACCACTTGGGAGAACACGATGTACCAACATATCAAGGTCCCGGCCGACGGCCAGAAAATCACCGTCAGCGCCGATTTCTCGCTCAGCGTCCCCGATACCCCGATCATCCCCTATATCGAAGGCGACGGCACCGGCGTCGACATCACCCCGGTGATGATCAAGGTGGTCGACGCGGCCGTGGCCAAGGCCTACGGCGGCAAGCGCAAGATCAGCTGGATGGAAATCTTTGCTGGCGAGAAGTCGACCAGCGTCTATGGCCCGGACGTGTGGCTGCCGGCCGAGACCCTGGACGTGCTGAAGGATTACGTGGTCTCGATCAAGGGCCCGCTGACCACCCCGGTGGGCGGCGGCATCCGTTCGCTCAACGTGGCGCTGCGCCAGGAGCTCGACCTGTATGTCTGCCTGCGCCCGGTGCGCTACTTCAAGGGCGTGCCTTCGCCGCTGAAGGAGCCGGAAAAGACCGACATGGTCATTTTCCGCGAAAACTCCGAGGACATCTACGCCGGCATCGAATGGGCCGAAGGCTCGGAGGGCGCGAAGAAGGTCATCGAGTTCCTGACGAAGGAAATGGGCGTCAAGAAGATCCGCTTCCCCGAGACCTCGGGCATCGGCGTCAAGCCGGTCTCGCGCGAAGGCACCGAGCGCCTGGTGCGCAAGGCGATCCAGTACGCGATCGACAACGACAAGCCTTCGGTGACCATTGTCCACAAGGGCAACATCATGAAGTACACCGAAGGCGGCTTCCGCGACTGGGGCTACGCCCTGGCCCAGCGCGAATTCGGCGCCGAGCTGATCGATGGCGGCCCATGGTGCAAATTCAAGAACCCGCGTACCGGCCGCGACATCACGGTCAAGGATTCGATCGCCGACGCCTTCCTGCAGCAGATCCTGCTGCGCCCGGCGGAATACAGCGTGATCGCCACCCTGAACCTGAACGGCGACTACGTCTCGGACGCGCTGGCGGCCCAGGTCGGCGGCATCGGCATTGCGCCGGGCGCCAACATGTCGGACTCGGTGGCGATGTTCGAGGCCACCCACGGCACCGCGCCCAAGTACGCGGGCAAGGACTACGTGAACCCGGGCTCCCTGATCCTGTCGGCCGAAATGATGCTGCGTCACATGGGCTGGACCGAAGCAGCCGACCTGATCATCAGCGCGATGGAAAAGGCGATCACCTCCAAGAAAGTCACCTATGACTTCGCGCGCCTGATGGAGGGCGCGACCCAGGTCTCGTGCTCGGGCTTCGGCGAAGTGATGATCGAGCAGATGTAAGCACGCGACAGCGGCGCGCCGCTTCCGGTAGGATCGAAGCCCCGGCCTCGCGAGAGGCGGGGGCTTTTTTCTTCTTGCGGAGGCCGGCGATGCAGGCAGCGGGACGGAGTCAGGTCGAGCGGATCGGCAGGCTGGTCTACGCGCAGGTGCGCGGCGAGTGGCTGGTCGGCGAAGCGGCCCGGCTGGCGGCGCGCTCGCCGGAACCGGCGCTGAATCTGTTGCTGGCGCGGGGCAGGGCGCTCGGCGCCAGGTGCCGATTGCTGTCAGGCTTGTTTCCCGATCCGCCAGCCGACGATACCGAGGCGGCCACGGCCGGGATGATCGCGCTGAACGAGGAGATCCACCGGTATCTGGATGGCGCGGGGTGGCTGTGATGCCTGGTTTGCAAGGTAGGGGCGGCGGAGCCGCCAAGCCTACGGATACGCAGGGCGAAAAAAAAACCCCGCAAACGCGGGGTCTTTTGCTTCCGGGGGAGCTGTATTACGCGCCCTGGATGTTGGAAGCTTGCTTGCCTTTAGGGCCTTGCGTGACTTCAAATTGGACTTTTTGACCTTCTTTGAGGGTCTTAAAACCGGCCATATTGATTGCGGAGAAGTGCGCGAACAGATCTTCGCCGCCGTCATCAGGAGTGATGAAGCCAAAACCTTTGGAATCATTGAACCATTTAACAGTACCAGTTGCCATAAAAGAACTTTCAATTAAAAACAAATCACACGAGCCATAAAAGCAAGAAGCTTCTTGCCCCCTCCTCAGCCTGCTCACTTCTTATCAACAAGTACATAAGTACAGTGTCAATAACTGCATTGTTGGTGGAATAATCACTGAAGTCAAGCGGTTTTGCGAGCCCCTTGCCAAATTTGCTACATCGACCTCAGCAAGGCTCTTGATTTCCCCAATTGGATCGCCATCTGCGCAAAGAACGAAAAACACGTAACATGGAAGCACATGAAAACGAGCTGATGTTTACGCTTGGCACTATTCCTGAAAGCATTAGAATACCCCCATGGCAACGAAGCACGATACTGAACAACTGCTGGAGCGGCAGACCGTCAAACCACCACCCTTGTACCAGGTGGCGCTGCTGAACGACGACTACACGCCGATGGAATTCGTGGTCGCGGTCATCCAGGAGTACTTCAACAAGGATCGCGAGACGGCGACGCAGATCATGCTTTCCGTGCACAGGCATGGTAAGGGGGTGTGCGGTGTGTTTTCCAAAGATATAGCGTGTACCAAAGTGGAGTTTGTCTTAACGCATGCGCGTAAGGCAGGGCACCCCCTGCAATGCGTGATGGAGGAAGTATGATTGCGCAGGAACTTGAAGTATCCCTACACATGGCCTTTGTCGAAGCGCGGCAGGCACGGCACGAGTTTATTACCGTAGAGCATCTGCTGCTGGCGCTCCTCGACAATCCGTCGGCGGCCGAAGTCCTGCGTGCGTGCGCTGTCAATATCGAAGACTTGCGCAAGACCTTGACTAACTTTATTGGTGACAACACCCCGACCGTACCCGGCACGGGCGAAGTCGACACCCAGCCGACGCTCGGCTTCCAGCGCGTGATCCAGCGCGCGATCATGCACGTGCAGTCGGCCTCCAACGGCAAGAAGGAAGTCACCGGCGCCAACGTGCTGGTCGCGATCTTCGGCGAGAAGGATTCGCACGCTGTTTACTACCTGCACCAGCAGGGCGTGACCCGCCTGGACGTGGTCAACTTCATCTCGCACGGCGTCCGCAAGGACCAGCAGATGGACACGCAGAAGGCGTCCGAGGGCGTGGAAGAAGCGCAGGTCGAGGGCCAGACCAAGGAAAGCCCGCTCGACCAGTTCACCCAGAACCTCAACAAGGCGGCAGCGGACGGCAAGATCGATCCGCTGATCGGCCGCGAGGAAGAAGTGGATCGCGTGATCCAGATCCTGTGCCGCCGCCGCAAGAACAACCCGCTGCTGGTGGGCGAGGCCGGTGTCGGCAAGACCGCCATCGCGGAAGGCCTGGCCTGGCGCATCGTCCAGGAAGACGTGCCCGAGATCCTGCAGAACGCCGTCGTCTACTCGCTCGACATGGGCGCGCTGCTGGCCGGCACCAAGTACCGCGGCGATTTCGAGCAGCGCCTGAAAGCCGTGCTCAAGCAGATCAAGGACACCCCGAACGGCATCCTGTTCATCGACGAGATCCACACCATCATCGGCGCCGGTTCGGCATCGGGCGGCACGCTCGACGCCTCGAACCTGCTCAAGCCGGCCCTGGCCAACGGCCAGCTCAAGTGCATCGGCGCGACCACGTTCACGGAATTCCGCGGCGTGTTCGAGAAGGACCATGCGCTGAGCCGCCGCTTCCAGAAGGTGGACGTGAACGAACCGTCGGTCGAGCAGACCGTGGCGATCCTGCGCGGCCTCAAGTCGCGCTTCGAAGAGCACCATGGCGTCAAGTATTCCGCCTCGGCGCTGTCGACCGCGGCCGAGCTAGCGGCGCGCTTCATCAATGACCGCCACCTGCCGGACAAGGCGATCGACGTGATCGACGAAGCGGGCGCCGCCCAGCGCATCCTGCCGAAGTCGAAGCAGAAGAAGACCATCGGCAAGACCGAGATCGAGGACATCATCGCCAAGATCGCGCGGATTCCCCCGCAAACGGTCAACCAGGACGACCGCAGCAAGCTGCAGACCATCGACCGCGACCTGCGCAACGTGGTGTTCGGCCAGGACCCGGCGATCGAAGCGCTGGCCTCCGCCATCAAGATGGCGCGCGCCGGCCTGGGCAAGACCGACAAGCCGATCGGCTCCTTCCTGTTCTCCGGCCCCACCGGCGTCGGCAAGACGGAAGTCGCCAAGCAGCTGGCCTTTATCCTGGGCATCGAGCTGGTGCGTTTCGACATGTCGGAATACATGGAGCGCCACGCCGTGTCGCGCCTGATCGGCGCGCCGCCGGGCTACGTCGGCTTCGACCAGGGCGGCCTGCTGACCGAGGCCATCACCAAGAAGCCGCATGCGGTGCTGCTGCTGGACGAGATTGAAAAAGCCCATCCGGACATTTTCAACATCCTGCTGCAGGTGATGGACCACGGCACGCTGACCGACAACAACGGCCGCAAGGCGGACTTCCGCAACGTGATCATCATCATGACCACCAATGCGGGTGCCGAGAGCCTGACCAAGCGCACCGTCGGCTTCCTGGACACCAAGGCCCAGGGCGACGAGATGGCCGACATCAAGCGCATGTTCACGCCGGAGTTCCGCAACCGCCTGGACGCGATCATCAGCTTCCGTGCGCTGGACGAGGACATCATCCTGCGCGTCGTGGACAAGTTCCTGATGCAGCTGGAAGAGCAGCTGCACGAGAAGAAGGTGGAAGCCGTGTTCACCGAGAAGCTGCGCAAGTTCCTCGGCAAGAAGGGCTTCGATCCGCTGATGGGCGCCCGTCCGATGTCGCGCCTGATCCAGGACATGATCCGCAAGGCCCTGGCCGACGAGCTGCTGTTCGGCCGCCTGGTCAACGGCGGCCGCGTGACCGTGGACCTGAACGAGAAGGACGACGTGACCCTCGAGTTCCCGGAAGGGGACGTGCTGCCGCCGCCGGCTCCACCCGAGACGGTCGAGATCGAGTGATCGTTTCGTACTCGGCAAAGAACCGCGCTTCGGCGCGGTTTTTTTTCGTCTGGTGCGGCTGTGGTGCAAGGTGACGTGGTGGTGTGCGACGAACTTAGGCGGAACAATGCCACGGGCATTGTTCCCCCCAAGTTGCTTGCAACCCGACAGCGCTCGAACCGGCCGAACCGCCAGACTTTTTTGCATGTATGCACGCCAACTCATCTTTTCACTGTGGCAAACTCATCCTCTTTAGCCACTTACGCCACAGTGACCATGACCGTCTCCCGCACCATCCTCGCGCTGTCGCTCGCCCTCATGGGCAGCCAGGCCGCCGCAGCCGATCCCTACTTCCGCTTCCCGGCCGTCCGCGGCGACACCATCGTCTTCACGGCCGAAGGGGACCTGTGGCGCACGAGTACGGCGGGAGGCAAGGCCACCCGCCTGACCACCCACCCATCGGCCGAAACGCATGCCGCGATCTCGCACGACGGCAAGCTGGTCGCCTTCGCCGCTTCCTACGAAGGCGCCCAGGAAGCCTACGTGATGCCGCTCGAAGGCGGCCTGCCCAAGCGCATCACCTTCGAGAACGGCGGCGTCACGGTCCTCGGCTGGACGGCGCAAGGCGAAGTGCTGGTCAGCACCGAGAATTCGGTCGGCCCGTCCAAGCACCGCATCGTCGCCGCGCTCGACCCAGGCACCATGAAGCGCCGCGTGCTGCCACTGGCCGACGCCAACGACGCCACCTTGGACGAGGCCGGCAAGGTGGTCTATTTCACGCGCATGGGCTTGTCCATGACCAACGATAACGTGCGCGCCTACCGCGGCGGCGCCCATGCCCAGCTGTGGCGCTTCGACCTGGGCGGCAAGGCCGAGGCCACGCCGCTGTTCAAGGGCGACACGGCGAACAACCGGCGCGCCATGTGGCACGCGGGCCGGGTCTACTTCATCAGCGATGCCGGCGGCGCCGACAACATCTGGTCCGCGCTGCCGGACGGCAGCGACCGCCGTGCCCACACCAATCACAAGGAGTGGGACGTGCGCACCGCCTCGCTCGGCGACGGCCGCATCGTCTACCAGCTCGGCGCGGACCTGCGCGTGCTCGACATCGCCAGCGGCGCGGACGGTATTCTGAAGGCCAGCCTGGTGTCCGACTTCGACCAGCAGCGCATGCGCCGCGTGAAATCGCCGCTCGACGCGCTGACCAGCATCGAGCCGGCCAACAAGGCCGAGCGCATCGTGCTGACCGCACGCGGCAAGGTCACCATCGCCGGCACCGGCAACTACCGCCGCGTCGAGATCGCGGTGCCGGAAGGCGTGCGCGCCCGCAGCGCCGTGTTCAGCCACGACGACAAATGGGTCTACGCCATCACCGACGCCAGCGGCGAAAACGAGATCTGGCGCTACGCGGCCGACGGCTCGGGCAAGGGCGAGCGTCTCACCACGGACGGCGCCGCCCACCGCTGGAACCTGTATCCGTCGCCGGACGGGAAGTGGCTGGCCCATACCGACAAGAAGGGCCGCACCTGGCTGCTCGACCTGGCCAGCAAGGCCAATGTCGTGATCGACGACGCCGGCCAGGCCGGCATCGACCGACTGGAGCAGGTGGTGTGGTCGCCCGACAGCCGCAACCTGGCCTTTGTCCGCATCGGCAGCAGCGAGCAGCGCAACCAGATCGGCCTGTACAACCTGGCCGGCAAGCAGATGAGCTTCGTGACCACCGACCGCTACGAAGCCAATTCGCCGGCCTTCTCGACGGACGGCAAGTGGCTGTACTTCCTGTCGGCGCGCCACTTCAACCTGGGCAACGCCTCGGTCTGGGGCGACCGCAACATGGGGCCGGTGTTCGACAAGCGCGTCGGCGTGTACGCGCTGGCCCTGCAGCCGCTGCAGGCGGACAACCGCTTCCCTTTCAAGCCCGAGGACGAGCTGACCAAGCCGGAAGAACCCTCGCCGGAAGCCGCCGCCAAGACCGCAGTCAAGACGCCGGGCACCGAGGACCAGGGCGCCGACAAGCAAGCCGCGGCGGCAACGGCGGCCGCGGCGGCGGCCACCGCCAGCGCGGCCAAGGCCGCGGGCGGCGACAAGGCGAAGAAGCCCACGCCCGCCATCGTCTACGCCGGCCTGCGCGAGCGCCTGTTCGAGGTGCCTGTCGCGCCGGGTAACTACCGCGCGCTCGCGGTGGACGACAAGCGCCTCTACCTGCTCGAATCCGACGACGGCCAGAAGGGCGTGCTCAAGACCCTGGAGATCGCGCGCAGCGCGCCGCAGCTGGAAACCTTCGCCGCGAACGTGCGCGAGTTCGGCCTGAGCACCGACCGCAAGCACGTCTTCTACCGCACCTTCGCCAAGGGCGCCCCGGGCGACATGCTGATCGTGGCGGCGGGCGCCAAGGCCCCGGCCGACCTCACCAAGGCCAGGGTCAGGATCGACGACTGGGCGGTGAGCACGAATCCACGCATGGAATGGGCCCAGATGTTCAACGATGCCTGGCGCATGCACCGCGACTTCCTGTACGACGCCCGCATGCGCGGCGTCGACTGGAACGCCGTGCGCGCCCGCTATGCGCCGCTGGTCGAGCGCGTGACCGACCGCGCGGAACTGGACGACGTGCTGGGCATGATGGTGGGCGAAGTCGGCGCGCTGCACTCGCAGATTCGTCCGGGCGACGTGCGCAAGGCCGGCAGCGAAGGCACGCCGTCCAGCCTGGGCGCGGTGTTGACGCGCACGGCGGAGGGCTACCGCGTCGACCGCATCTACCGCGGCGAGCCGGAGCTGCCGTCGGAAGCCGGTCCGCTGTCCGCGCCGGACGTGGGTGTGAAAGAAGGCGACGTGATCACGGCCGTCAACGGCCGCTCGCTGGTGGAAGCGCGCGACATCGCCGACCTGCTGCTCGACCAGGCCGACAAGCAGGTGCTGCTGGCGGTGAAGAGCACCGGGGGCAAGCCGCGCCAGCTGATCGTCACGCCGGTGAGCATGGCGCGCCACGCCAGCCTGCGCTATACGGACTGGGAGCAGGGCAGGGCGCGGCTGGCGGACGCCAGCTCGAAGGGCAAGGTCGGCTACCTGCACCTGCGCGCCATGGTGGCGCGCGACATCAACGCCTTCGCACGCGACTTCTACGCCAACATCAACAAGGAAGGCCTGATCATCGACGTGCGCCGCAACAGCGGCGGCAACATCGACAGCTGGATCATCGAAAAGCTGCTGCGCCGCTCCTGGGCCTTCTGGGCCTCGAACGGCAACCAGCCGCAGTCGAACATGCAGAACACCTTCCGCGGCCACCTGGTGGTGCTGGCCGACGAGCTGACCTATTCCGACGGCGAAACCTTCGCGGCGGGCGTCAAGGCGCTCAAGCTCGGGCCGGTGGTGGGCAAGCGCACCGCGGGCGCGGGCGTCTGGCTCAGCGACGGCAACGGCCTGTCCGACAACGGCATGGCGCGCGTGGCGGAGTTCGGGCAATTCTCGACCGACGGCGAATGGCTGATCGAAGGCGTGGGCGTGACGCCCGACGTCGAGGTCGACAACCTGCCGCACGAAACCTTCACGGGGCGCGACCGCCAGCTGGAAGTGGCGCTGGAGATGCTGGAGAAGAAGCTGAAGGAGCAGCCGGTGAAGCCGTGGAAGCCGACGGCGATTCCGGCCTTGAAGCGGCAGAACTAAGATCAAATCAGGTTCCGGCCTTCGCCGGAACGACGTGCTTATGTGCGTGCGCGAAGGAGAGCAAGAAGCGCTCACGCACTCTCAAGCCACGTCGTTCCGGCGAAGGCCGGAACAATGCCCCAGCATTGTTCCGCCCAGGTTCGTAGCGCACCGCCTCACTTACCTTGCGCCCCGTGACACAAACATGACACGCCCCTTCAAATAAATTCATAAAGCCGTCACAAACACTTTCTAAACTGCAAGTACTCCAACTACCCGTACTTGCAATGCGACTCGCAACGCTCCAGACCGGCACGAAGCTCCTGGCTTCCTTCGGCATCGTTTCCCTGCTCATCCTCCTCATCTCCGCCGTCGCCCTGTGGCGCATGCAGGCCGCGGACGCCTTGACGGACGACCTGGTCGGGGACAAGCTGGCCAAGCAGCAGCTGGTCTCCGACCTGCTCGGCATCGAGCGCCTCAATGGCTCGCGCACGGTCTCCATCGCGCGCAGCGACAGCCTGGAACTGGCCGACTACTTCCAGGCCCAGCTGCTCGAGGGCCGCAAGGGCGCGGCCGCCATCGAGGCCACACTCGGCAAACTGCCGGCGCTCGATCGTGAACGCGCCCTGATCCAGGAAGCCGCGAAGCACAAGGCCCTGCTGGCCACCATCCAGGCCGAGCTGTTCCGCGCCAAGGAATTCGGCCAGACCCAGGTGGTCGAGGAGCTGGTCAGCGGCCGCTGGCAGCAGGCATACGGCGCCCATGAAGACGCCCTCGAAGCGCTGCTGGCCTTCGAGATGGCCGAAGCCCATCGTCTGGCGGACGAATCGGCGTTCGCCTCGCGCTTCAGCAAGGCCTTGCTCGTGCTGCTGGGCCTGGGCGCGCTGGCGGTCGGGGCGGCGCTGGCCTGGGCCCTGACCCGTAACATCGTCGCACCGCTGCAGCAGGCCGTCAGCCTGGCGGAACAGGTCTCCAATGGCGACCTGCGCCCGGTGATCCGGCACGGGCGCGGCGATGAGATCGGGCGCCTCTTCGACGCCCTCAACGGCATGACCCACGGCGTCTCGTCGACCGTGTCGCAAGTGTTGCAAGGCGCCCAGGCGATCGACTCGGCCTCGAGCGAGATCGCACACGGCAACCAGGACCTGTCGCAGCGCACCGAGCGCCAGGCCGACGCGCTGCGCGCAACGGTGGGCGCGATGCAAGCCCTGAGCGGCGCCATCGTCCGGAACAATGCCAGCGCGCGTGAAGCCAATGCGCTGGCGCAGGACGCCTCCACGGTCGCGAGCGAGGGCGCCCAGGCCGTCGGGCAGCTGGTGGCGCGCATGGCGGCCATCAAGGCATCGGCGGACCGCATCGTCGACATCACCGGCATGATCGACAGTATCGCCTTCCAGACCAATATCCTGGCGCTGAACGCGGCGGTCGAGGCGGCGCGCGCCGGCGCCGAGGGACGCGGCTTCGCGGTGGTGGCGGCCGAGGTGCGCAACCTGGCGCAGCACAGCGCCGGGGCGGCGAAGGAGATCAAGAAGCTGATCGGGGAATCGAGCGGCGAGATCGAGGCCGGCACCGGCATCGCGGAGGCGGCCGGAGCGACCATGCGCGCGGTGCTGGAGCATGTGCGGGACGTGGCGGGCATCCTGGGCGCGATCCACGAGGCCAGCGCGGGGCAGGCCAGCGGCGTGGAGCAGGTGAGCAGGGCGATCGCGGAGATGGATGAGTCGACCCAGCAGAACGCGGCAATGGTGGAACAGGCGGCGGCCGCGGCGGCGTCGATGCGGCAGCAGGCGGCGGAGTTGTCGGAGCTGGTGGGGACGTTCAAGGTGCGCGCCGAGAGCAGCCGGCGCGAGCTGGCGATGGCGTAAGCCGCCTTACTGTTCGCCGGCCCGCGTCCCTGGCACGTCATCCCCGCGAAGGCGGGGACCCAAG
>NZ_JBAMDH010000058.1:0-22701 GCF_036961685.1 Massilia sp. DD77 | reverse complement strand
CTCCGCGGGGATGACGTTCTACTGCCAACTGGAGAAGAAGGCCGTAGTCCGCTACGTTTGCACGTCATCCCCGCGCAGGCGGGGACCCAAGTTCCGCATGCAGACCGTCAGCCGTACGCCCCACCCGTATACAAAAGATCAAACAACCTCGCAATCGTCCCGATCAGCACGATCGCTCCCACGGTCATCACCAGCACCAGCATGAGCGGCAGCAGCCAGTTCGAGCGCGACGACCTGCCGCTGCCCGCGTTGTACCCCGCATCCCATTTCTCGTCCGGCGTCAGCCCCAGTACCAGCGCCTCGATGCAGGCCGCGATCAGCGATACCAGCAAGGGCAGGATCACGTAGAAGGGATGCGGCTTCACCGCCCCATACAGGATGCCGGTGGCGAACAGGCTGCACAGGTGCAGCAGTCCCAGGCGATCGGTGGCGCCCTTCAGGTAGAAGCGGTGGGCGCCGAGGCTGCCCAGCAGCAGGGCCAGCAGGACGGCGAAGGTCTTGTTCTTGTGTGCGACAGCCATATTCGGTAGCAAAAAGTTGCCAATCGTTCAGTAAAGCCAAGAGTATCGTCCATATTGGCCAAAATGGCACGCTTTCGGCGGAAGAGGGAAGAGGAGCGGCCGGCTTGGTGGCGGTGTGGTGAAAAATAGGCGATAATGTTTGATTCGGCCGGGACTGCGCGCCGGGTTGTCGTTAACACTTGCTGCTGGGAGCCGTCGCGCGCTATAATCGTCGACTTTCTCCGTCCAGCTCACTTTTTCGGAATTATTATGGTCGTTATTCGTTTGGCTCGTGGTGGCGCTAAAAAGCGTCCGTTCTTCAACATCGTTGCAACCGACTCGCGCAATCGTCGCGATGGTCGTTTCATCGAGCGTATCGGTTTCTACAACCCGATGGCATCGGGCGCCGAAGTCGGCCTGCGTATCGCCGCTGACCGTCTGGCTCACTGGCAAGGCGTTGGCGCACAACTGTCGCCGACCGTCGCTCGCCTGGTCGCTCAGCAGACCCCGGCTGCCTAAGTAAGGTTTGACAGGTTTGACCGATTCGGCAGCACCCGGGGTGCAAGTCCCCGACGACCTGATCCAGGTCGGCTATGTGTCCGGCGCGTACGGGCTGGTAGGCGGAATCCGCATTACCCCGCACTCGGTGGACGCGGATGCGCTGCTGAACGTCAAAACCTGGTGGATCGACAAGCCGACCCTGCGTGCCGTCGATGTACGGACCGCGAAGTTCCACAGTGGCGACGTCGTTGCCACCCTGGTCGGCCTGCGCGACCGCGATGAAGCCGAAGCGCTCAAGGGCGCGACGATTCAGGTGTCGCGCAAGGATTTTCCTGCACTCGAAGAAGACGAATACTACTGGACCGATCTGATCGGCCTGGATGTGGTCAACCTGCAGGGCGAAGCCCTGGGCAAGGTGGCCGACATGATGCACAACGGCGCGCAATCCATTTTGCGCATCACGCCGGCAGCCCTTGCTGCGGCCGAACAAGGTGATCCTGCTGCGAAAGTACAGGATCGCCTCGTGCCGTTCGTGGACCAGTTCGTCAAGACCGTCGACCTCGAGCGCAAGCTGATTACCCTGGACTGGGGCCTGGATTATTAATCCTCCCGGTCCGTACGGAGCGAGATCCGATGCAGTTTGACGTCGTGAGCTTGTTCCCAGAGATGTTCGCCGCATTGACGCAGTCGGGAGTCACCCGGCGCGCCTTCGAGCAACAACGCTGGGCCCTGCAGATCTGGAATCCACGCGATTTCACGCAGGACCGCCACCGCACCGTGGATGACCGCCCCTATGGCGGCGGCCCCGGCATGGTGATGCTGGCGAAACCGCTCGAAGCCGCGATCAATGCGGCCAAGCAAAGGCAGGTCGACCTGGGCCTGCCGGCGCCGCGCGTGGTGTTCATGTCGCCGCAAGGCAAGCCCTTGACCCACGAACGCGCGATGGCGCTGAAGGAAGAGCCCGGGCTCGTCATCCTGTGCGGCCGCTACGAAGCGGTGGACCAGCGCCTGCTGGACCGCTGCGTCGACGAGGAGATTTCCCTCGGCGACTTCGTGCTGTCGGGCGGCGAGCTGCCGGCGATGGCCCTGATGGATGCGGTGGTGCGGCTGATCCCCGGCGTGCTGGGCGACGATGCCTCGGCGGTCGAAGACAGCTTCGTCAACGGCCTGCTGGACTCGCCGCATTACACGCGGCCCGAAGTGTACGAAGGCGAACCGGTGCCCCCCGTCCTGATGGGCGGCAACCACGCCGAGATCATGAAGTGGCGCCGCCAGCGCATGCTGGAGGCGACCGCGAAGAAACGGCCCGAATTGCTGGACCAGGCGCGCGCCGCCGGCCGGCTGACGAAGGCCGATGAACAGTTTCTGGCGGGTTTGGTCAAACCTGCCGGGTAAGAATGCATCTTTGTGTGCATGTAACGGTGGGCATGTTGCCTACCGTTCAACCCCATCCTCTACTGGGCAAAGCAGAACAGCGCCAGCAAGATGGTTTTTGGAGTCAACAAAAATGAATCTGATTCAGCAACTCGAGCAAGAAGAAATTGCGCGCCTCGGCCGCAACATCCCTGATTTCGCACCAGGCGACACCGTTGTCGTCAGCGTCAACGTCGTCGAAGGCAACCGCAAGCGCGCCCAGGCATACGAAGGCGTCGTGATCTCGCGTCGTAACCGCGGCCTGAACTCGAACTTCATCGTTCGCAAGATCTCGTCGGGCGAAGGCGTGGAACGTACCTTCCAGCTGTACTCGCCGCTGATCGCTTCGATCGAAGTGAAGCGTCGTGGTGACGTGCGCCGCGCCAAGCTGTACTACCTGCGTGAGCGTTCGGGCAAGTCGGCACGTATCAAGGAAAAGCTGCCGCAGCGTAAAGCAGCCAACACCGCTGCTGCTGCTGAGTAATAGCGTCTGTGTTCTGAAAAAGGCATCCGCAAGGATGCCTTTTTCTTTTTCGGCGGCCCATGTAAAGTTGCCAACCCGTAGGGTGGACCGGGGCGCGCAGCCGGCTCTGCCGTCCACGTGGTGATAGTTTGCAGCAAGATCATCCGGCACGACATCGGCGCCGGTAACGATCGGCGCGTGGACGGGAAACCCGTCCACCCTGCGTGATGCCGGCGTAAGCTAAAGGATTTCGATTTTGGTCAAGCTCGTCTTCGATCCCACCCAGATGCCCGTCGCCGGTCTCGCCGGCGAGTCGCCGGTACCCCCTGAGCGCCTGAGGCCCGAGGCCCTGCGCGCCCGCTTCGTGCAAACCCTGCCCTGGGACCCGGAGTTCTCGGAAGAGGCCCTGGCGGTGCGCGGCCAGACCCTGCGCCGCGCCGCCGTGCTGGTGCCGCTCGTGATGCGTCCGCAAGGCGTCACGGTACTGTTCACGCGCCGCACCGACCACCTGTCCAGCCACGCCGGCCAGATCAGCTTCCCCGGCGGCGGGGCGGAGGAGCTCGATTCCTCGCCCATCGAGACCGCGCTGCGCGAGGCGGAAGAAGAGATCGGCCTGCACCGCCGCCATGTGGAGATCATCGGCGTGCTGCCCGACCACACCACGATCAGCGCCTACCGCGTCACCCCGGTGGTGGCCCTGGTCGAGCCGCCCTTCGCCGTCAGCGCCGACCCGAACGAGGTGGCCGAGGTCTTCGAAGTGCCGCTCGCCTTCCTGATGGACGGCCTGAACCACCAGCGCCGCAGCCTCGAGCTGCCGCAGACGGCCGGCCGCCGGAACTTCTATGCGATGCCATACGAGCAATACTTTATCTGGGGCGCGACCGCGGCCATGCTGCGCAACCTGTTCCACTATCTGCGCGCGTAGCGGAGCAGGTAAAAGATTCTTACAGAACCTGATTTGATTCCAGCGGCCTTCTCCGCTATCGTAGCGGGCAGTTGTATTGCTATAACAAAAAAGGGTTCCTGCATGACATTCTTTTCCATCCTGTGCGCGCTGCTGATCGAGCAGCTGAAACCGCTGCGCGCGGATAACCAGGTCTACGGTGGCATCAAGGGCTTCGCCATGCGCATCGAGAAATGGTTCAACGCGGGCGAGCAGCGCAATGGCCGCATGGGCTGGATCCTGATGATGGCGGCCCTGATGGTGCCGACCTGGCTGGTCTGGTGGTTCTTCATGCGCTATAACCTGGTGTTCCTGGCCTTCGCCTGGAACGTCCTGATCGTCTACCTGACCCTGGGTTTCCGCCACTACAGCCATTACTTCACCAGCATCCAGCTGGCCCTGAACACGGGCGACGAGGCCACCGCGCGCAGCTTGCTGGCGGAATGGACCCACCTGGACACGGTGGGCATGGACAGCACCGAGATCACCCGCGTGGCGGTCGAGAACGCCCTGATCACCACCCACCGCAACGTGTTCGGCGTGTTCTTCTGGTTCCTGATGCCGCTCGGCCCGGCCGGCGCCGTCATGTACCGCGTCTCAGAATACCTGTCCCGCGCCTGGAACGAGCCCGACCACATGCGCAACGAAGCCTTCGGCCAGTTCGCGGCCAAGGCCTTCTACTGGATCGACTGGATCCCGGTGCGCCTGACCGCGATCGCCTTCGCCGTGGTGGGAAACTTCGAGGACGCCATCTATGCCTGGCGCAACTTCGCGAACCGCTGGGCCGACGAAGCCAAGGGCATCATCCTGGCCGCCGGCGGCGGCGCCATGGGCGTGCGCCTGGGCACGCCGAACGAGAACGCGCCCCAGCTGCTGCCGGCCGACGCCGCCACGGTGGACCTGACGGACGCCGAGACCGATGTGTTGCCGGGCGAAGAGCCGAATGTCAGGGCCCTCCAAAGCACGGTAGGCCTGGTGTGGCGCGCCCTGATATTATGGATGATCCTCCTGCTCCTGACCTCAAGCGTGGTGTGGCTCGGCTGAACGGAACGTGTGCGAGCCCTCGTGCCCAAGTCTTCTATAAGATATAATAGTGAGCTGAGGTTATTCTCATCCACGCAGTACTTTCTGTTTGAGCAAGCAGCACTATGGCCGAGTCATCGCACACCACGGACAAGGAACTCGCCGGCGAGTTTTTTATCCTGGGCATCACGAACAAAGGCAGGCAATTTCGCCCGAGCGACTGGGCGGAACGCCTGTGCGGGGTCATGGCCTGCTTTTGCCCGGGCTCTACCGGCCGGGACGCCCACCTGAAATTTTCCCCTTATGTCCACCCGACGGTGGTGAACGGCACCAAGGCCGTGGTGGTGAACCACCAGCTGCAGAAGGTCGAGCCGATGGCCTATCACTTCGTGCTCAATTTCGCTAAGGACAATGATTTGCAGGTCGTCGACGCCTGCTATGTCCCGCTGCCGGGCGAAAAGAAACCCGGCGCCGCCTGAATCGCCATTCCCATCTGCCTAACTGGCGCTATGATGAAAGTCACAGCGCCAGTTTTGTTTTGGCCTGCGTGCCCAGGCCGGCGGCGGCGCGCGAAAGCGAGGAGGGCATCATGCACATCGGCGAACTCTGCACGAATCAAACCATCATCTGCGCCCGCGACGAATCGGTGCAGGGCGCGGCGCTCCTGATGCGCCAGCACCATGTCGGCGACCTGGTCGTCGTCGACGCCGAAGGCGACAGCAGCGTGCCGGTCGGGATCCTGACCGACCGCGACATCGTCGTGTCCGTCATCGCGCCCGGGCTCGACCCGGCCAGCATCCTGGCCGGCGACATCATGAGCGACGACCTGCTGACGGCCAGCGAATCCGAGGACGTCTACGAACTCATCGAGCGCATGCGTCTGCGCGGCATCCGGCGCGTGCCGGTGGTCGACGCCGCCGGCAGGCTGAGCGGCATCGTCAGCGCCGACGACCTGCTCGAATTCCTGGCCGAGGAAATGGGCGAGCTGTCGCGCATCAGTTCCTGGCAGCAGGCCCAGGAGCGGCGCGCGCGGCATTAGGCCTGCTGATTAGGCCAGGCTTAATTAGCAAATCTACCAGTGTCAGGCCCGCGCATCGCTCTGTTACCATCTTCGGAACTGGCGGGCTCTTCGTCGCTGCTGCTCTCGCAGACATCGCGCGGAGAGGCTCGCCTTCGCCGTTAGCTTCAAAACGTCATTCGCGCCAGTGGCGCGAATGACGTTTTTGGGTCGCGGGCCGGTAGCCAGGCCGCTGCACAAGCCGCCGCGCCCGCCTGTTTTCGATAAAGGGATGGTATGGATTGGATGAGTTTCAAGCGCGGCGCCGCCGTGCAGGTATGGGTTGGCGCCGCCGCCCTGGTGATGAGCGGCGCGGTCCTGGCGGCGCCGCTGCCCAAAGGCGTGAGCCTCGGCCCCTCGGTCGAGGGCATTACCGAGTATCGCCTGGCCAACGGCTTGAAGGTGCTGCTGTTCCCGGACGCTTCGCGTCCGACGATCACCGTGAACATGACCTACCTGGTCGGTTCGCGCCACGAGAACTACGGCGAGACCGGCATGGCCCACCTGCTCGAGCACCTGCTGTTCAAGGGCGCCAAGAACAACCGCGACATCACCAAGCAGTTCGCCGACCGCGGCATGCAGTTCAACGGCACCACCTCGCTCGACCGCACCAACTACTACGAGGTGTTCCAGGCCTCGAAGGCCAACCTGGACTGGGCGCTGCAGATGGAGGCCGACCGCATGGTCAATTCCTTCGTCGCCGAGAAGGACCTGGCCTCCGAGATGACCGTGGTGCGCAACGAGTACGAGAGCGGCGAGAACTCGCCGGGCGGCGTGCTGTTCAAGCGCATGCAGAGCGTGGCCTACGACTGGCATTCCTACGGCCGCTCGACCATCGGCAACCGCAGCGACATCGAGAACGTCAAGATCGCCAACCTGCGCGCCTTCTATAAAACCTACTACCAGCCCGACAACGCGGTGCTGCTGGTGGCCGGCAAGTTCGATGCGGACAGCACCCTGGCCAACATCAACCGCCTGTTCGGCGCGATCCCCAAGCCAAAGCGCACGCTGCCCCAGTTCTGGACCGTCGAGCCGACCCAGGACGGCGAGCGCAGCTTCGCGGTGCGGCGCCAGGGCGACGTCCAGATCGTCGCCGTCGGCTACAAGATCCCGTCCGACCTGCATCCGGACAGCGATTCCCTCGGCTTCGCCAACGAAATCATGGGCGACGTGCCCAACGGCCGCCTGCACAAGCTGCTGGTGGAAACCGGCAAGGCCAGCCAGGTGTTCAGCTTCGGCGCGACCGGCTACGCGCCCGGCCTGCAGTTCTTCGGCGCGGTGGTGAAGAAGGGCGAGCCGGTCGAGCCGGTGCGCGAGGCCCTGACCCGGGCGGTCGAGGAATTCGCCCAGCATCCGCCCAGCGCGGAGGAGATGGAGCGCGTGCGCCGCAACTACCTGAACACCATCGAGCGTAGCCTGAACGACCCGCAGGCGGTCGGCGTGGCGCTGTCCGAGGTGATCGCGCTGGGCGACTGGCGCCTGTATTTCCTGAGCCGCGAGCGCATCCGCAAGGTCGAGGCGGCCCAGGTGGCGGCCAGCGCGGGACGCTACTTCATGCGCAGCAACCGCGTCAGCGGCACCTTCGTGCCGGAAGACGCGCCGCAGCGCGCCGCGGTGCCCGAGGCGCCGCCGGTCCAGGCGGTGCTGAAGGACTTCAAGCCGGAAGCCTCGAACCTGGTGTCGGAAGACTTCGACCCGAGCCAGCGCAACATCATGAAGCGCACCACGCTCACCACGGCGGGCGGCGTCAAGCTGGCGCTGCTGCCGAAGAAGAACCGCGGCGAGACCGTGACGGTCGACCTGCGCCAGCACTTCGGCGACGAGAAGAACCTGTTCGGCAAGGGCATGGTGCGCGGCTTCACCTCGGCGATGCTGATGCGCGGCACCACGCGCTACAGCCGCGCCGAACTGGCCGACGCCTTCGACAAGCTGAAGATGACGGGTAGCCCGAATCACTTCCAGACCACCCGCGAGCACCTGCCGGAAGCCCTGAAGCTGGCTGCCCATGTACTGAAGGAGCCCGGCTTCCCCGAGGCCGAATTCGACCAGCTGCGCCAGCAGTGGCTGGTGGGCGTGGAAGCCGGCCGCAACGAACCGCAAAGCGTGGCGGCGCGCGAGATGTTCAAGCATTTCGAGCAGTACAAGCGCGGCGACATCCGCTACCGCAACACGCTCGAGGAAGACATCGAGGAGATCAAGTCCACCCGCCTGGCCGACGTCAAGGCCTTCCACCGCGAGTTTTACGGCACCCACCCCGCCGAGATGGCGATCGTCGGCGACTTCGATCCGAAGGAAATCACGCCCCTGGTGAACGCGCTGTTCGGCACCTGGCGCGCCCCGGCCCATGTGGCGCCGGTCCTGAACCGCCATGCCGAGGTGGCGCCGGTGACGCGCATCCTGGATACGCCGGACAAGGAAAACGGCTTCTACCTGGCGCGCCTGAACCTGGACCTGCAGGTCGACGATCCGGACTATCCGGCGCTGCTGCTGGCCAACTACATCTTTGGCGAAGGCGGCCTGAAATCGCGCCTGATGGACCGTATCCGCCAGAAGGACGGCTTGTCCTACGGTGGCGGCTCGGAACTGGAGGCGGGGGACCTGGACCGCGCCGGCGGCTTCTCGATCAGCGCCATCGCCGCGCCGCAGAACCTGGCCAGGCTCGATGCCGCGGTGCGCGAGGAGCTGGCGCGCGCGGTCAAGGAAGGCTTCACCGCCGCCGAGCTGGCCGGCGCCAAGTCGGGCCTGATGCAGCAGCGCCTGCAGAACCGCTCGAACGACGGCGTGCTGGCGGCCGGCTGGACCGGCCTGGTCTACCGCGGCCGCACCTTCGAATGGTCGGAACAGCTCGAGCAGAAACTGATGGCGGTCACCGTGCCCCAGCTGAACGCGGCCTTCCGCAAGGCGATCGACCCGGCCAGGCTATCGGTGTTCATCGCGGGCGACCAGGCGAAAGCCAAAGGGAAGTAGTTGCTTCACCACAAATGACCACGCAAAGCGTGGTCATTTGTGACAGGGAAATCGCGCATGCGTTAAAATGTTGCCTTGCGGCAGCATCATTTGCGCAGTTTCATCCTGGGAGCATCATGAAGGGCATCAGCAAGCAGCAGCCGGAGGCGGGCATCGCTTTCTCCGGCAAGGTCGTTCTCGTTACCGGTGCGGCAAGCGGGATCGGGCGGGCGATCGCGCTGGGTTTCGGCCGGGCCGGGGCCAGCGTCGTGGTCGCCGACACCTCGATCGAAGGCGGCCACGCGACCGCAGCCATGATCGTCGAATCCGGCGGCAAGGCCTTGTTCGTACAGAGCAACGTCACCCGCGCGCACGAGGTCGAGGCGCTGGTCGAGAAGACCATCAATTATTACGGCCGCCTGGACTACGCGGTCAATAACGCGGCGGTGGACGAAGAGCGCCAGCCGCTGGCCGAGGCCGATGACGAGCAGTTCGACCGCATCATGGGCGTCAACGTCAAGGGCGTGTGGCTGTGCATGAAGTACCAGCTGCGCCAGATGCTCAAGCAGGGCGGCGGGTCGATCGTCAACATGGCCTCGGTGTCAGGGCTGGTGGGTTCGCCCAGCCGCGCGATCTATGGCGCCTCCAAGCACGCGGTGGTCGGCTTCACCAAGAGCGCCGCGGCGGAGTATGCGCGCGAGGGCATCCGCGTGAACGCGCTGTGCCCGGCGGCGGTCAATACGCCGATGCTGGCGCGCGCGATCGAGCGCGATCCGGCCTTCGAGAAGAAGCTGAAGGCGGCGCAGCCACTGGGGCGCTACGCGGAAGCGGCGGAAATCGCGCATGCGGCGCTGTGGCTGTGTTCGGACCAGGCTTCGTATGTGAACGGACACGAGCTGGTGGTGGATGGGGGCCTGACGGCGGTTTGAGGTGCGTTGAACTTCGGTCCCCGCCTCCGCGGGGATGACGTTGTTTTAAGTAGCGTGGATGCCGCGATCGCAATTTCGGACACGTACGTAGGAACGTCATTCCCTCCACCGGAGGCAATGACTCCCCGCGAAGGCGGGGACCCAAGTTCGCTCGCACTACCCCGCATTCAACTCCGCCACAAAATCATACATATCCCCCCTGAAGTAAGACCTGCACAGCTCCACCGCCCGTCCATCCCTCAGGAAGCCCAGCCGCTCGACGCATAACCCGGCATCCCCCTGGCTGGCCTGCAGCAGGCGCGCCTGTTCCGTCCCCAGCAGCAGCGCCGTCAGCCGCTGCAAGGCCCGCACCGGACGGTTGCCCGCCGCCTCCAGCGCCTCGTACATCGACTCTTCCACCACATCGAGCGAGGGCAGGGCGAAGGCCGCGATGGTCGCGTACTCCAGGCACATCGGTATCTCGTCGGCAAAGCGGATGCGATTGAAGCGGTACACGGGCGTCCCCGGCGACAGCCGCAGGCGCAGGGCTTCCTCGGGCGTCACGAGCCCTTCCGAACGCTTGAGCCAGACGCTGCGCGGCGCCCGCCCGCGCGCCCGCATGTCCTCGGAAAACGAGGTGAGCTTGGCGAAGTTCTTCTCGATGCGGGTGTTGATGAAGTTGCCCGAGCCCGCGCGGCGCACCAGCAGGCCTTCCTCCACCAATCCGTCGATGGCCTTGCGCACGGTGATGCGCGAGATCCCCAGCTCGGCCGCCAGCTGGCGCTCGGCAGGCAGCGCCGCCGCCGGGCCGAGCGTGCCGTCGTCGATCGCCTGGCGCAGCGCGCGCTGGAGCTGCTGGTAGAGCGGCAGCTTGGCGGTTCCGGCGATGTTGTACATCAGTTGGGCGAGGGGAGTCATCCGCGCATAGTACCAAGCCAAGAAGCGAGTGCAAGTCTATTTTGGCCGCGGATCCTTCAGGCCATGGCAGACCACCTGCACCCTCCCGGCGCGTACCTCGCGCACCGCGTCGGCCACGGCGCGCGCCACGTTGCGCACCTCTTCCTGCACCGCGGTGTCGCGGTCGAGGTGTTCGTGGCTGCCGGCGTACGATTCGTAGTAGCCCACGTAGCGGTCGAGCTGGCCGAAGCTGCCCGCATCCACCAGTCCCATCCAGTTGAGCCAGTCGGACAGCGAACGGCGCGTGCTCTCGATGCCGGCCACGTCGCCGTGCACCACCAGGCCGAAGGCGCGGCCGGCCAGGTGCTTGGGATAATCCCAGCCGGCGTGCTCGATGTCCTTGGCCTTTCCGGCATCCTTGCCGTGGGTCGCAGTGGGGTCGGGGTTGCCGCCGTCGGCGCAGACCAGGCGGTCGATCATCAGCTTGAGCACGGCCGGGGCCTGGTACCAGTAGACCGGCGTCACGATGATGACGCCGTGCGCCAGCACCCAGCGCTCGTAGATCTCGTTCATCCAGTCGTTGACCTGGCGCTCGGCGTGGTTCGGGTAGCAGCTGCAGGGCCAGTGGCAGAGCGGCATGGCGGTCGAGACGCAGCCCTTGCAGGGGTGGATGTGGCGGTCGTAGTCGGAGCTGAGCAGGCTGAGGTCGAGCAGGTCGGTCTCGAAGCCCTGTTCCAGCAGGACGTCGCGCGCGAGGATGCTCATGCGCCAGGATTTCGAGATCTCGCCCGGGCAGGTGCCGTCGTTGCGCGCGGAGCCGTTGATGAGCAGGACGCGGTTCCTGGTGCCCGGGTCCTTCTGGCGCACCTCGGCGGCCAGCAGGCGGTCGCGCGTCTCCTTCCATTCGACCGAGAGATCGTAGTCGGGATCGGCGAAGCCGGGGCCCGCCTTGACGGTGCGCGGGGCCTTGCGGCCATGGGTGTAGGCGTCCCAGGCGACGTCTTCGATGGCCTTCAGTTCCGCGTCGAGCGCGTCGTAGGCGGGGTCCTGGAAGGCGCGGCGAAAGCGCAGGTGGAATTCGTCGCGGCCCAATTTGGCGGGCGCCTGGCCCTTGCGTACGGTAGTCATGACGGCCCTCCGGGGTGAACGGGGGGATTATCCGCCGGGCTCGCCGGGGGCTATGTTCGGGGGCGCACCTTGTTGGGTAAAAAGAGGGGAGTGGCGCGCGCGCAAACTTGGGTCCCCGCCTTCGCGGGGATGACGTTTTCAAGTACCTATCCGAAGCCGAACCGGCAGCTGCTCAACAATGCTTATCGACGTCATCCCCGCGAAGGCGGGGACCCAAGTTCGCCGCCAGCCCCAAAAGCAAAAAAGCCGGGCATCAAGCCCGGCTTCCTGACAGCTGGCGAGCAGCTTTACTGCGCCGCAGTACGCGCCGCGCCGCCTTGCTTCTGGTTCAGCAGCACGATCCAGTACTTGGCCAGGTCGCCCGCGCCGCCGCCGCCCTTGACGCTCTCGAAGGTCTTGACCGCGTCGGCGGTCTTGCCCGCGCGCGCCTGCGCCATGCCCAGGCGCAGCTTGGCTTCTTCCGGGTTCTTCAGGCCGCCCTTGGCGATACCCTGCTGGATGAAGCCGACACCCTTGTCGCCCTGGTCCATGGTGGCGTAGGCCCAGCCCAGGTTGACCAGGCCGGCGCCGGTCTTGGCCTTGGCGGCCGAGGCTTCGCCGGAAGCGATGTTCTTGGCGTCGTCGGCCGCGCCCTTGTTGGCCCGGTCGCGCAGGGCGCCGTGGCTCTTGGCGTTCGAACCCTTGCCCAGCACGCCCGCGGCGTAGCCGGCGTCCATCACCTTCTTGGCTTCGGTCGGGAAACCGTCGCGCAGCGACAGCTCCGCCAGGTCGACGTACTCTTCCGGCGCCATCTGCTTGACGGCGGCGAACTCCAGGCGGTACACGTTGACCATGTTGGTCTGGGCGTCGAAGCCCTTCTGGCGCGCCACGCCGCGGTTCAGCAGGTCGGTCCAGAAGTCGTCGCTCGGGTAGTGGATGACCAGCTTCTCCAGGCCCGCCAGGTAGCCGGCGTCGTCCTTGATCTTGTTCGAGGCCGAGGCCAGCAGGCGCAGGTCTTCCTCGGTCGGCGCCTTGCCGGTTTTTTCCATGTCGGCGATCATCGGCGCCAGTTCGTTCTTGGCCGCGGCGTAGTCACCGGCGAAGTAGTACGAACGGGCCAGGGCCGGGCGCACTTTTTCCGGGGTGCTGCTTTCCTTCTGATAGCGCTTGAACCACTCGGTCGCTTTCGCCCAGTCCTTGGCGTTGTAATGGGTGTTGCCGATGGCCTGGATGAAATTGGCCTGCTCTTCGCCCTTCAGGCGGTTCGAGTTGACCACGGCTTCCAGGGCAGGCAGCAGCATCGCATTGTTGTTGGTGGCCGAAGCGAGCGAGATCTTCATGCGGTTGACCACATAGTCCTCGTAGGGCGTGCGGTTCTGGACCGCTTCGGCCTGGGTGATGCGGCTCTGCACTTCGGTGTAGTTCTTCGCGTCCATCAGCGGCTTGATCGCGGCCGGATCGAGCAGCTTGAACAGCTCGGGGCGGACGGTGTCCGCAGGCACGGCGGCCGGGGCCGGCGCATCGGTCTTTTGCTGGGCGTGGGCGCTGGTCATCACGGCCGAAGTCGACAGGCCAACGGCGGCCAGCATCAGGCAGAGGCGGGCAAGACGGAATTGGGACATGGAGTATCCTTCAATCAAGACAAAAAATGAGCGACAAATGAGCGACATGCGCTTTCGCCAATATAGCGAAAATGCCAATCTCGGACAAAGCGTGCATTGTCCCATAAACTGCCATTTTCAGGCTCGGCAATTGTGCCCGACACGGGGCCTGCGCACCCGTGCGGTTACATAGCGTTACCTCCAATGTCATGCGGACGCAGCAGCGCAACCCTCCACTAACGCCCGAGGGGCCGGATTGGTTGATCGGCCAATGAAAAAGAGGCGCCCGCAGGCGCCTCTTTCCTTATTTCATCAGCAACGCCGGGGCCGCTCAGCCCTCGAAGCCCGGTACCGGACAACGTCCCCGCGCCTCGGCCTCGCCGGCCAGCCAGGCCACGACCGCTTCCACGGCGGGCGGCGCGAAGCCATAGGTCATCAGGGCCGGCGCATCGAAGTCGAGCGCCTGGTAGGGATTCCAAAGCGCAATATGCAGGTCCGGCCGCCAGCTCGCACGCGCGTGCGGCCCGTAGCGGCGGCGCGAGGTCGAGGCCAGCACGGTGAAGCGGCCGTCCTGGGGCAGGGCGCTCCAGTCGAAGGCTTCGGCGTCGGCGAAGGTCACCAGTTCCACCTCGTACAGGCGGCCGAGCGCGGCGGCGATCTGCGCGGCCGGCACGCCGGCTTCCGACACGCCGTCGCTGACCACGTCCTGGCGCGCCACCAGGCGCAGCTTGCTGCCCTTGTCGGGGCGCTTGGGATGGCCGAGGGCGGTGAGGCCGGCGCGCCAGGCGCGCGCCATCAGGGCGCGGTCGTCGTGTTCGGTGGCGTAGCCCACCGTGCCGGCCGGATGCGCCTGCGCCAGTCTGGACAGGCGCGCCAGGCGGGCCTCGACTTCCGGCAGTGGCAGCACGCCGTCGCGGATCGCCTGGGCGATCGCGTGCACGGTTTCGAGCTGGGTCTCGCGCGAGCCGATCGCCATCACCATGTCGGCGCCCGCCACCAGCGCGTTGACGGCGGCCTGGCCGGCGCTGTAGCGGTGGGCGATGGCGTGCATGTCCATGCCGTCGGTGATGATCACGCCCTGGTAGCCGAACTGCTCGCGCAGGATGCCGGTCAGGATCGCGTGCGACATCGTGGCAGGGTTCACCGGGTCCAGCGCGGGGTAGACGATGTGGGCCGTCATCATTGCCGGAGCCGGGTTTGCTCCCCGCGCGGCGATGCGGAACGGCGCGAACTCGAAGCGCTCCAGTTCCGCCAAGGGCTTGTCCACGGTCGGCAGGTCGCGGTGCGAGTCGACATGGGTGTCGCCGTGGCCGGGGAAGTGCTTGACGCAGCAGGCCACGCCTTCGCTTTCGCTGCCTTCCATCCAGGCCAAAGCGATGCGCGCGGCGGCTTCCGGATCGGCCCCGAAGGAGCGCTCGGCGATCACCGGATTGTGCGGATTGTTGTTCAGGTCCAGCACCGGCGCGAAATTCCAGTTGAAGCCGAGGGCGCGCACCGCGCGCGCCACGGCCGCACCGACTTCGCGCGCCAGCTGCGGATCGCCGGCCGCGCCCAGGGCCATGGCCGAGGGCGGGGCCGGGACCCAGGTCGAGCGCACCACGGCGCCGCCTTCCTGGTCGAGGGCGACCAGGGCTTCCGGCCCCATGGCGTCGCGCAGCGCGCCGGTGAAGCGGGTCAGCTGGGGCGCGTCGAGCATGTTCTGGCGGAACAGGCAGGCGCCGCGCACCTTGTGGGCGCGCAGGAAGGCATCGGTATCGGCGTCGAGTTCGGTGCCGAACAGCCGCACCATCATCAGCTGGCCGGCCAGGTCGAGGTAGTCGCTCATCGTCGTGTCAGTTGGTCTTGGTGACCTTGCTCAGGTGGCGGGGACGGTCCGGGTCGAGGCCGCGCGCCTTCGACAAATGGGCCGCCATCACATAGAAGGCCTGGATCGCCGCGATCGGGTCGAGGTCGGGGATGGCCGCCGTCGGCAGGGTCAGGTCGCGGCTGGCGACGTCCCCGGGCGCGGCCAGCAGCACGCGCGCACCGCGTCCGCGCATCTCGTCCGCCAGGGCCACCAGGCCGGCCTGGGCCGGGCCGCGGGTGGCGAAGATCAGCAGCGGATAGCCTTCCTCGATCAGGGCCATCGGACCGTGCTTGATCTCGGCGCCGGAGAAGGCCTCCGCCTGCAGGGCCGAGGTCTCCTTGAATTTCAGGGCCGATTCGAGCGCGATGGGGAAGCTGATGCCGCGGCCCACCACCATGATGTTGCGGGCCGGGGCCAGCACCTCGAGCGCGGGCGACCAGTCGGCCTTGGCGGCCTGGGCCAGCGACTCGGGCAGGGCGGCGATGCCGGCCTTCAGTTCGGGATCGTCCTGCCATTCGGCCACCAGGCGGGCGCCGGCCACCAGGCTGGTGATGAAGCTCTTGGTCGCGGCCACGCTCTGCTCCTTGCCCGCATGGAGAGGCATGGCCCACTCGGCCGCCTGCGCCAGTGGGGAAGCGGCGTCGTTGACCAGGGCGACGGTGGTGGCGCCGCCGTCGCGGAAGTAGCGGATCGGCTCGACCACGTCCGGGCTCTGGCCCGACTGCGAGATCGACACCGCCAGGGTATCGCGCGTGATGAGGGGCGATTTATACAGCGTGATCAGCGACATCGGCAGCGAAGTCACCAGGCGGCCCATGCGCGCCATGATCAGGTAGGCCAGGTAGCTGGAGGCGTGGTCCGAGCTGCCGCGGGCGACCGTCACGGCGCTGTGGAAGCTGGTCGAGCGCAGGGTGCGGCCCAGTTCCGCATAGCGGTCCTGGTCCTGCGACAGCTGCAGGGCCACGCATTCGCTGGCGGACAGCGCTTCCTGGAGCATGAGCGAGGTGGGTGACGTCACAGGGCTTCTCCTTCGATATAGACGGCTTTGATGTTCAGTTCGCGGTCGAGCACCACGAAGTCGGCGTGGCAGCCGGGCGCGATGCGGCCGCGCCGGGTTTCGCCGAGGTAGTCGGCGGCATTGGTGGAGACGCGCCGGCTGGCGTCGGCGAGCGGCAGGCCGATCTTGACCAGGTTGCGCAGCGCCTGGTCCATGGTCAGGGTGCTGCCGGCCAGGGTGCCGTCGGCCAGGCGCACGCCGCCCATGCACTTGTGGACCACCTGGCGGCCCAGCATGTATTCGCCGTCCGGCATGCCGGCGGCGGCGGTGGAGTCGGTCACGCAGAACAGCTTGGGGATGCAGCGCAGCGCGGTCTTGATCGCGCCCGGATGCACGTGCAGCAGGTCGGGGATGATCTCGGCGTACTCGCCGTGCGCCAGCGCGGCGCCCACCATGCCGGGGTCGCGGTGGTGCAGGCCGGGCATGGCGTTGAACAAATGGGTGAATCCGGCCGCGCCGTGTTCCAGCGCCTGCACGCCGACCTCGTAGCCGCCGTTGGTGTGGCCGATCTGGACGCGGATGCCGGCGTTGGCGAGCTGGCGCACCAGCTCCATGTGGCCGTCGATCTCGGGCGCGACGGTGATCAGCCGCATCGGCGCCTGGTCGTCGAAGCTCTTCACTTCGTCGAGGGTCGCTTCGCGCGCATACGGCGGCTGGGCGCCCAGCTTGCCGGCGTTGATATACGGGCCTTCCAGGTGCACGCCCAGGATGCGCGCCTCCTTCTTGCCGCGCGCGCGGCAGGCGGCGCCGATCGCGTCCAGGGCCAGGCGGATGTCTTCCAGCGGCGCGGTCATGGTGGTGGCCAGCAGGCTGGTGGTGCCGTACTTCGCATGCATGGCCGCGATCACGTGGGGGGCGTCGCCGCCTTCCATCATGTCGCGCCCGGCGCCGCCGTGCACGTGCACGTCGATGAAGCCGGGCAGGATGTAGTCGTCGCCATTGCCGTCCGGGTCGGCGGGGCTGCCCTCGATGGCGTCGATCAGCACGCCGTGACGCAGCTCGCCGTGGACCCAGCCTTCCGGTGTCAGGATGTTGCCCTTCATGCTTGCGTTTCCTTCAGGTGCAGTTCGATCATGCGCAGCGCGCCGGCGGCGGAGTCGCCATGCGGCGGGCTGCAGCGCGCCAGCGTCTCGGCCGGCAAATACGTGCGCAGGGGTTCCCCCAGGCCGCCGCACAGCGACAGCGGCAGGGTGCCGGTGGGGTCGAGGGCGCGCGCGATGCTGGCCACTTCGCGGCCCGCGTGTTCCAGGATGGAGAGCGCCACCGGGTCGGTGGGACCGTGGGCCACCACGAAGCGCGCCAGGCCGGCGTAGTCGGTCTGGGTGGCCTTGCCGAGCCAGACCTGGACCGCGTCGCGCTGGCCGCCGCAGGCCGCGATCAGGTCCCGGGCGAATTCGCCGCCCTGTACGCGGCCGTCCATGACTTGTTCGATGTGGTTCAGGGCCCGCAGGCCCATCCAGGCGCCGCTGGCTTCGTCCCCGGCCGGGAAGCCCCAGCCGCCCACTTCGATGCGCTGGCCGTCGGCGCGCAGGGCCTCGCCCACGCTGCCGGTGCCGATCGCCACGATGGCGCCGGGGCGGCCCTGGTGGGCGCCCATCAGGGTCGAATAGCCGTCGGTGTCGAGGATGAAGGCGGCATAGCCGGGATTGGCGGCGCTGAACGCGGCCGCCCATTCCTTGTTGTGCACCCCCGCCAGGCCCAGGCCGATGGCGCAGGACCCCATGGGGATGCTGGAAATGCCGAGCGCGGCGAAGGCTTGCGCGGCGGCTGCATTGACCGCGTTCCAGGCATTCGCGATGCCGTGGCGCAGGCCGGACGGGCCGCTGGCGCCCTGGGCGAGTTCGGTGCCGTCGGCGCGGGCCAGGCGCACGCGCGTGCCGGTGCCGCCGCCATCGACGCCGATGAGATAGTCGATCATGGTTGTCAAGAGAGCCGGGGAGGTGAGCGCACTATAGGCAGGGCCTGCGGGGAAGTCAACAGGTATTTAACTGGTATGCAAATTTCCTTTGCAGATCTACGCCGATAGCCACAGATTATGCGCATAAGTCATTGATTTTGCAAATGAAATAATTGGTACTGCAACTGGTATTGATGAGCGGCCCGGAATCACCCGATTACCTGGGAGGTAATCGCCGCCGCGAGCGGGTTTGCCGAGAATGGTTTCCGTCGACCCGACACACTCTCAACCGAACGGAGCACACCATGGAATACGCACATTCGATCGCCCAGCACTACCTGAACGCCTGGAACGAACGCGACGCCGCAGCGCGCCGCAGCCTGGTGGGCGCGCTGTTCGCGCCGCATGCACGCTACCTCGATCCCATGATGCAGGGCGCCGGCCACGAGGGCATCGACGCCCTGATCGCCGGCGCCCAGCAGCACTTCCCGGGCCACCGCTTCGAACTGGCCGGCACGCCCGACGGCCACAATGACGTGCTGCGCTTCTCCTGGACCCTGGTCGGGCCGGAGGGGAAGGTGGCGGCGCGCGGTTCCGACGTCGCCGCCCTGAGCTCGGACGGGCGGCTGGCCAGCGTCACCGGCTTCCTCGATTTCGTCGCCTGAGGAGCTTGCCATGAACCCGCTCGTCCCCTACGGCGCCCTGTGCGCCATCCCGAACATCGTGCGCACCAAGTCGGGCGCCGACCTGTTCTACCGCGACTGGGGCGCCGGCGAGCCGGTGCTGTTCGTGGCCGGCTGGTCGCTGCCTTCGGACTCCTGGAAGGTCCAGATGATGGCCCTGCTGGAGGCCGGCTACCGCGTGATCGCTTTCGATCGGCGCGGCCACGGCCGCTCGTCCGATCCGGGGCGCGGTTACGACTTCGACACCCTGGCCGACGACATCGCGGCCGTCATCGACGCCCTCGACCTGACCGGCGCGACCCTGGTCGGCCATTCGATGGCCTGCGGCGAGATCGTGCGCTACCTGCGTCGCCACGGCAGCGCGAAAGTACGCGGCGCGGCCCTGCTGGGCGCGATGACGCCTTGCCTGGCGCAGGGCCCCGGCAACCCGGACGGCATCCCCGGCGAGATGTTCGCGGCCGTGCGGCGCCAGCTGATGCGCGACTTCGCCGGCTGGATCGACGAGAACATGGAGGCCTTCGTGCCCGGGGCGAGCGAGACCACCCGGGCCTGGCTGGGAACGATGGCCATGGGGGCCTCGCTGCACGCGCTGTGCGCCTGCAACCGCGCGCTGGCGCAGGAGGACTTCCGCCCCGACTTGGCGCGGGCGGACGTGCCGGTGCTCCTGATCGCGGGCGGCCGCGACGCCAGCGCGCCCCCTGGCTTGACCGCCCACCCGACCGCGCGCCTGCTGCCCGACGCCACCCTGAAGCTGTACGAGGACGCGCCGCACGGCATGTTCCTCACCCACCGCGAGCGCGTCAATGCCGACCTGCTTGAGTTCATCAAGTCGATCGGCCACAATCGTGCCGACCAATAAGAGGGGAGAGACAGCATGGACGCACTCGCCAGCCCGGCCGGCGCGCGGAACTTCAGCGCGCAGTATTTCAGCGATTTTGCGGCGGCCCTGCGCTACTGGCGCGGCAAGCGCGGCATCAGCCAGCTGCGCCTCTCGGTCGACAGCGGCATCTCGCAGCGCCACCTGAGCTTCCTCGAGACGGGCAGGGCGCAGCCGGGCAAGGACCTGATCCTCAAGCTTGGGCTGGTGCTGGACATCCCGCTGCGCCAGCGCAATGCGATGCTGCTGGCGGCCGGTTTCGCGCCGGCCTACCGCGAGCGCAACCTGCAGGATCCCGACATGGAGGCGGTCAAGCAGGCGCTGGAATTCATGCTCCAGCAGCAGTCGCCTTACCCTGCCCTGGTGGTCGACCGGCTGTGGAACCTGGTCATGGCCAACGAGCCGGCGGCGCGCATGATGCGCTTTTTCCTGGGCATGCCGGCGCACATGCCGATCCCGCGCGACGGCTCGGTCAACGTGATCCGCATGACGCTCGACCCCAACGGCCTGCGGCCCGCGCTGGTCAACTGGCAGGAGGTCTGCGCCGACCAGCTGCAATGGGTGCAGCGCGAAGCGATGGGCGACGGCCCGGGCAGCGAGGCGGCCAAGCTGCTGGACGAGCTGCTGGCGCTGCCGGGCATCGCGGAGGCGGCCAGCCAGCCCAACCTCGACCGCCTGGCCCTGCCTTTCCTGCCGATCACCCTGCGCAAGGACGAGGTGGCGCTCAAGCTGTTCACGACCATCACCACGCTCGGCACGCCCCACGACGTGACCGTGCATGAACTGCGCCTGGAAGCCTTCTTCCCCGCGGACGAGGCGAGCCGCCGGTGGTTCGAGCGCCAGGCGCAATAGCGTGTCTGCCGGGCAGCCCGGCAACGCCTTTCTGGTGAAAGTGCTATCGTTCCTGCGGTCTGTCGCGCCTGGCAGGCGTTGATAGATGGAATCGAAACAGGAACATGCAGACTCACCCGACCGCAAGCGCCCCCGACCCGCTCCTGTCCTTTGCCGCAGGCGGCGGCCACATGGGCGCGCTGCTGCGCGCCGCCGACTGGGGCGCCACCCCGCTGGGACCGCTCGAACACTGGCCCCAGCCCCTGCGCACCGCGGTCGGCATCATGCTGGGTTCCAGCCAGCCCATGTACGTGGCCTGGGGGCCGGAGCTGCGCCTGCTGTTCAATGACGGCTACCGCACCATCCTCGGCGCCCGCGCCGACCGCGCCGAGGAGGTGCTGGGCCGGCCCTTCGCCGGCGTCTGGGGCGAGGTCTGGCACCAGGTCGGCCCCCTGATCGACGAAGTGCTGCAGGGGCGTCCCAGCCATGGCGAGAACCAGCTCTTCGTCCTGCGCCGCAACGGCTATCCCGAGGCGGTCTACGCCTCGTTCTCCGCCACCCCGCTGCGCGACGAGGGCGGGGCGGTGGCCGGCGTCTTTTGCGTCTGCTCCGCGCGCGAAACGGCGGAAGCCAATGCGCTGTTCCGCACCTTCTTCGAGCAGGGCACCCATTACGCGGCCCTGATGGCGCTCGACGGCCGGGTGGTGGAAGTGAACCAGGTGGCACTGGGAGCCTGCGGCTACCGGCGCGAGGACGTGCTGGGGCGGCCGTTCTGGGAATGCGGATGGTGGAACCGCTCGGCGCCGCTGATGGAGACCGTGCGGGCGGCCATGGCCGAAGCCGCGCAGGGCGTTACCGTGCGCCACGAACTGCCTTACTTCATCGCCGACGGCAGCCGGCGCTGGACCGACGTCGTGTTCACGCCCGTCACCGGCGAGGGCGGCGAACTGCTCTCGATCGCGGCCACCGGCGCCGACATCACCGAACGGCGCCAGGTCGAGGAACGCCTGCGCCTGCTGGACACGATCGGCGAGGCCACCCGCATCGCGTCCGACCCCAAGGCCATCATGGACGAGGCCACCCGCCTGCTGGGCCAGCACATGGACGTCACCCGCGTCGCCTATGCCGACGTGGAAGCGGACAACGACCGCTTCACCATCCGCCACGACTGGACCGCGCCGGGCGCGGTCTCGACCGTCGGGGTGTACTCGCTCGACCTGTTCGGCTCGCGCGCCCGCGCCGACATGCGCGCAGCCCGCACGCTCCTGATCGGCCATGTCGACGCCGAACTCGCGTCGGGCGACGGCTCCGAGATGTTCAGGCAGATCGGCATCCAGGCCATCATCTGCTGCCCGCTGGTGAAAAGCGGCCGGCTGGTGGCCATGATGGCGGTGCACCAGGACCGCCCGCGCGCCTGGACCGCGGGCGAGGTGGCCCTGGTCGAGGCGGTGGTCGAGCGCTGCTGGGCCCACATCGAGCGGGTGCGCTCGACCGAGGCCTTGCGCGACGCCGACCGGCGCAAGTCGGAATTCCTGGCCACCCTGGCGCACGAGCTGCGCAACCCGCTGGCGCCGGTGCGCAACGGCCTCGAGATCCTGCGCATGGGCCCCGCCAGTCCCGCGGTCATGACGCGCGTGCAGGCCATGATGGAGCGCCAGGTGAACCACATGGTCCACCTGATCAACGACCTGCTCGACATCGCGCGTGTCTCGAGCGGCAAGCTGGTATTGCAAAAGGAGCTGGTCGACCTGCGCGAGGTGATCGGCACGGCGGTCGAGACCAGCCAGCCGCTGATCGAGGGCGCGCGGCACAGCCTGCGGGTCGAGGTGCCGGAGACGCCCTTGAGCATCGAGGCCGACGCGGTGCGCATCAGCCAGGTGCTCAGCAACCTGTTGTCGAACGCGGCCAAGTACACGCCGGCGGGCGGACGCATCGCGATCCGCGCGTGGGACGAGGACGGCATGGCGCGGGTGGAAGTGGCGGACAACGGCATCGGCATCGCACCGGAATCGCTGGCGGCGGTGTTCGAGATGTTTTCGCAGGTCGCGCGCAGCATCGACCGCTCCAACGGCGGCCTGGGCATCGGCCTGTCGCTGGTGCGCCGGCTGGTGCAGCTGCATGGCGGCCAGGTCACGGCGGCCAGCCCGGGCG
>NZ_JBAMDH010000057.1:0-23891 GCF_036961685.1 Massilia sp. DD77 | reverse complement strand
GGCGGCGGCCAAGGGCGTCGATGTGGGCGTGCAGCAGGCCGACCCGGCCAGCGTGGAAGGCCAGCCGGACGCGCTCCAGATCCTGCTGCGCAACCTGGTGGACAACGCGATCAAGTACACGCCCGCCGGCGGCACCGCCGACATTTCGGTGGTGATGGAGGACGGCGCGGCGAAGGTAACGGTGGAGGACAGCGGGCCGGGCATCCCGGAGGAAGAACGCGAGCGCGTGTTCGACCGTTTCTACCGCGTGGCGGGCAGCGAGGCGGCGGGCAGTGGGCTGGGACTGGCCATCATCAAGGCGATCGCGGAACGGCATGGGGCGACGCTGACCCTGGGGCAGTCGGCGCGGCTGGGCGGGCTGGCGGCGACCGTGGTGTTCAGTCCGAAGGCGGCCGAGCACCGTATGGCATAGGGCGCGTACCGGATCTCAAAGAAATGGAGAGACGGCATACCGCCAAGTCACCCAAGCTACGAGTATCCACACGGCCAGGACGAAAACGATGCCCCATTTGTTTTTTGGTGCGCGCCCTTCCTTTGTTATCCATTCGTCGGCCCTGACTCTGCACTGCGCCAGCACGCTTTCGGGAATCAGCCGGACCGCCAGCCATATCAGACACGGCAGCAGGATGAGGTCGTCGAGGTAGCCCAGCACCGGCATGAAATCGGGAATGAGGTCGATCGGACTAAGGGCATATGCCACGACCAGCACGCAGAGCGCCTTTGCGAACCAGGGCGTCTCTGGATTCTTGTAAGCGAACCAAAGGGTGACTCCGTCTCGCTTGATGTTGCGTGCCCAGGTTCGCAGTTTTTCAGTGGTACTCAGCTGTTGGTCCATTTTCCTTATGTCGATAACAAAAACCTGTCGAATGGGCGCTTTCTGGCAAGCTGGGACTTTCGTAAGAACGTAGTCGTTCAGACGATGAATTCCAAAAACCTATTTGGCCTTGCGAATCTCATCTGCCATGAATGCGTATTGCCGCGCGTTGATTGCCTTAATGGCCGGCAGCATCGCCGCCATACGTTGCGTGAGCCGGCATGCTTCTTGACTGGATTTCGGCTTGGTGCCGAGGATGCGCATCAATTCCTGCACATAAGGCTGCTTCTCGCGCTCAAAAGTCATGAACTTGGGTGCGACCAACACTTGCAGCCAGACCTTACTCCGCTTCTCATTGTTCCATGCATGCGCCTTAGCCTGCGCCTGAGCAACCTGATCCACCTTTGCCTGATGCTGCTTTTCGTCAGCGCGTATCTGGGCGAGGGCAGCTTGGATTTGGCGCTCGACTTCCTTGGCGCCGATGGGCGAACCGCAAAGCGAATCTGACGGCTGCGGCTGCGTCTGCGGGGCGAGTCGCGGCGCCAGTGGACGGTTCTCGCACGACTCGCGGAACTGCGCAGCGCGTTCCTCGTTCTCGCTTGCGCTTGCCTTGGTCGAGGAAACCATCTGTTCATACCGCGCGACGAGTTCATTGTTCTTCAGGATTTTCGCGTTGAGAGCTTGCATGGCGTCGCTGTCGTAGCGATCAACCGCAGCCTGCTCCTTATCAAGTGCCGCACTTAATGCGTTAATCTCAGCCTCCAAGGCTTTGAGCTCGTCCACCTTCGCGTTGTGCGCCTGCACATGCTGGTTGAACTCGGTGACTTGGGCCCGGCACTGCGCCATGTCGGCCACGGTAAGCGGAGCCTTGGCAGATTCGGCCTTGGCGCATTGACCGTGCTGCGCCAGCACCAGCCAAACCACAAAAATCGTCGAAAACTTGGACCATTTCATTTTTTCCGTCCTATGGTTGCGGATATTCTTCGCTGTCGCTTTTATCAGTCGGGGCATCCAGTCGACCTGTGCTTGGCACACCTACTTCTGCTTCGACTGCGCATTCAACCGGCACTTGCGCCAGCCTGTTTGCTCAGTCGGGGGCTGACGATATCAGGAGGTCGGCAACGACGTCACCCCGAAGCGGGCCATCTACCAGTTCAGCGCATTCACGCATCTGGTTTCGCAACTCCACCATGCGCGCAGTAGGCTCGGGCTGTGTAGCCCAGGCGAGCTCGGACGGCCATTGGGCATATGCGAAATAGTGGCCGTCGGCGCACCGATGCAAACGTGACCCCAGACCGCCCCGTTCATCGCGTATCAGTTTGGTCAATTCCAGCCAGGCGTGCTCAAAGTCCGGTTCACGACCAGAGGCTACTTTCCATCTAAAGTAAATTGCGTGCATAACATGTTGTCGGGTTGTGGCCGATCTCGGACGTTTGTGAAGGACCGTTTCTGGCCGATAACAGGCAGCGGAATGGATCAGTGTACGGACCAGTTGCGTTCATAACAAGAAGAAGCTTGGGCGCCCCTGGCCGTCTCCACTGTTCCATCAAGGGCAGACGCCGAACTGCTCGCACAGCAGGTTGGCAGGGCCGTCGCGCAGCAGGTGGTAGCGAAACACCGGGTGCGGCCCACCAAGGATGTCCTCGCCAAGCGGCTGGGCCAGCGACAAGCCGGCGTCGCTGTTGGTGAACGTCACGAACCCGTCTCCGGTACGCGGGGAGACCATCGCGAAGGCACGGTAACCGGGATTGTTCCCCAATGCCAAAGGAGCGTGTCGTCGCCCCGGTGTCCCAGTCCCCAGCCCGCTCCCCAATCCAGGCCCAGCTTCGCACTGACCGGCACCGGCGACGCCATGATCTGCCGCAGCGTGGGTTCGTCGTTCAGCAGCGCCGCAAGGAAGCGCCCGTAGTCGGCGCATCTGCAGGTCAGCAGCCGAGCTGGCGGTGACGCTTGCGCAGGGCCAGCAGGTCTTGGCGCAACGATTCGATCACGCCGCCGCCGCTGTTGCGCCGCTCCGCCTCTTCGCTCACTACGATCGCATCCTTCAGGCCCCGGCAGTCGCGCCGGGCGCCAACGCGCGGGCGCGGGCGCTTCGCGATGGCGGCAGGGCGGGGCGCCAGGCTCGCGCCGGCGCCGGTGCAAGCCTGGTCCTTCAGACCGTCCGCGCCTAACTGTAAGCACTCCTGGACAGCCGCGCTGACAGGGTGCGCGTGGACCGGCAATGCGATCAGTAAAAGCAGCAGGCCGCCGGCAAGCGCGCCGGCAGCCTTCGTTCTGGCTGGGGTATCGATGGTGGTCTCCATTGGACGGTGGCCTTCTTGCCCATCCGCTTGTGGCGGCGGGCTGGCGTCTCGTGCGCCGCGTGAGCGCGGAGCATACCGCAGTCGGCAAGATGATATTCTCACCAATTGTCACGGCCGGCGCATCCGCCCAGCTATGGGTAGAATGGATGGTTTGGGCGCGGTAGCGCTAGCATCAACCAGAGGAATCGATGAACAAGCAGGTAGCCATGATGGGCGCCGTGGCGGCATTCGCCGCAGGCGCGGCGGGAGCACAGGAAGTGGTGAAGATCGGCCACGCGGCGGCAGTGACCGGGCCGGTGGCCTACTTCGGCAAGGACACCGAGAACGGCGCGCGCATGGCGATCGAGGCGCTGAACGCGCGTGGCGTGAGCATCGGCGGCAAGAAGGTGACGTTCCAGCTGCTGGCCGAGGACGACGGCGGCGATCCGAAGCAGGCCACCAGCGTGGCGCAGAAGCTGGTCGACGCCAGGATCCACGGCATGGTCGGCCACGAGACCTCGGGCACGACGATCCCCGCCTCGAAGATCTACCACGCGGCCGGCATTCCGCAGATCTCGCCCTCGTCGACCTCGCCGAAATACACCCAGCAAGGTTTCAACACCACCTTCCGTGTGGTGGCCAACGACGTGCAGCTTGGCCAGGCACTGGGCCGCCACGCCATCAAGGGCATGCAGGCCAAGCGGGTGGCGGTGGTGGACGACCGCACCGCCTACGGCCAGGGCCTGGTGACCGAGTTCGCCCGCAGCCTGCAGCAGCAGGGCGGCAAGGTGGTGGCGCGCGAATTCACCCACGACAAGGCGACGGATTTTTCCGCCATCATCACCCGCATCCGCGCCGGCAAGCCGGACCTGGTCTTCTTCGGGGGCATGAGCGCCACCGCCGGCCCGATGCTGCGCCAGATGAAGCAGCTCGGCATGAACGTGCGCATGATGGGCGGCGATGGCATCTGCTCGGACGAGATCTTCAAGCTCTCCGGCGGCACCATGGAGGACGGCCAGGTGGTGTGCGCCGAGGCGGGCGGCGTGCAGGGCGAGGCCAAGGCCGGCATGGACAAGTTCCGCGCCGACTACAAGAAGCGCTTCGGCATCGACGTGCAGATCAACGCGCCCTATGCCTACGACGCCGTGATGACGATGGCCGAGGCCATGGTCAAGGCCGGATCGTCCGCACCCGCGAAGTACCTGCCGGTGCTGGCCAGGATCCAGACCAAGGGCGTGACCGGCCCGGTCGCCTTCGACGCCAAGGGCGACATCCGCGACGGCACCATCACCCTGTACGGCTTCAAGGGCGGCAAGCGTTCGGTGCTGACGGTCACGAAGTAAGGCTCGACAAGCGGGCCGCCGGATCACTATCATCGAGGAACTCGACCACGATGGCATGACCAGATGACCCGCCAATTCGACGACATCCTGCTGGGAAGTATCGAGCTGTTCTGCTCCACCGCGGAGCTGGGCAGCTTCACCGCCGCGGCGACGGCGGCCGCCGTGACCCCGGCGGCGGTCAGCCGTGCGGTGTCGCGCCTGGAAGCGCGCCTGAACGTGCGCCTGTTCGTGCGCACCACGCGCACCCTGCACCTGACCGAGGCGGGGCGCGACTACTACAACCAGTGCCGCGCGGCGCTCGACCAGCTGGTCGAGGCCGAGCGCATGGTGACCGGCCGCCAGAGCGCACCTTCCGGCCTGCTGCGCATCAGCATGCCCACGCCCTACGGCCATTACCGGGTGCTGCCGCTGCTGCCGGAATTCACGCGCCGCTATCCGGACGTGAAGATCGAATTCCACCTCAGTAACCGCAACGTCGACTTCGGCGACGAAGGTTTCGACCTCGCCATCCGCGGCCGCGCGCCGGCCGATTCGACCATGATCGCGCGCACGCTCGAAGACGCCGAGCTGGTGGTGGTCGCCACCCCCGGCTACCTGAAGCTGCACGGCAGGCCCGAGTCGCCGGCGGCGCTGGCGGGGCACAACTGCATCCAGTTCGCCCTGCCCAGCAACGGGCGCAACATCAGCTGGCTGTTCCGCGACGGCGAGGAAGAGGTCGAGCTGCCCACGCAGGGCCTGTACGGCTGCGCCGAAGACATCCTGGGCGCGGTGACCCTGGCGCGCGCGGGTGGCGGCATCTTCCAGACCTACCGCTTCATCGTGGACGAAGACCTGAAGGCGGGGCGGCTGGTGGAACTGCTGCCGCAATACGGAGGACGATCGCGGCCCTTCTGCCTGATCTATCCGCACGGACGTCACGTGGCCTTGCGTGTGCGCGCCTTTGTCGACTTTCTGGTCGAGCGGCTGCGCAAGGGCAATCGCAGTTAAAACCCGCACGATTCATTACACCGTGTATCGACTGAATTGCTGGTGATCACCTTTTTCCGGTAACCCGGGCTGCCTATAGTCCAGGCCATGGACGGCGCACTGTCGCCGCCGTCCACTCAACCACCGGACTAAAGGAGCGCACCATGCAAGCAGCAAACCGTACCGTCGTCATCACCGGCGCCTCGAGCGGCATCGGCCTGGCCCTGGCCGAGGCTTACCTCGCACGCGGCTACAACGTGGTGGGCAATGCCCGCAGCGTCGAGCGCCTGGAGCAGGCCAAGGTGCAGCTGGGCAGCCCGGACAACTTCTATGGCGTGGCAGGCGACATCGCCGAGCTTGATACCGCCGAGGCCCTGTTCACGGTGGCCAAGGCGCGCTTCGGCAAGGTCGACATCCTGGTCAACAACGCCGGTATCTTCAACGCCAAGCCCTTCACCGCCTACACCGAAGACGACGTGCGCCGCCTGGTGGCCACCAACCTGATGGGCTTCTTCTACCCGTCGCAGCAGGCGGCCGCGCACATGGCGGAGACCGGCGGGGGCCACATCGTGAACATCACGGCCAGCATCGCGCTGCAGCCGAACGCCAAGGTGCCGGCCGCGCTGCCGGTGCTGGTCAAGGGCGGCCTGAACGCCGCCACCCGCGCGCTGGCGCTGGAACTGGCTCCGCACAACATCAAGGTGTCGGCGGTGGCGCCCGGGATCATCGACACGCCGATGCACGACATCGGCTACCACGCATTCCTGCGCACCCTGCAGCCCACCGGCCAGCTGGGCCGGGTGCAGGACATCGTCGAGGCGGTGCTGTACCTCACCGACGCCAGCTTCGCCACCGGCGTGGTGTTGAACGTGGACGGCGGCGCCACCGCCGGCACCTGGTAACCGATCGCAGCCAAGGAGAACGACATGCCCTATATCCTGATCCAGGTCACCGACGAAGGCGTGACCAAAGAGCAGAAGGAGGCGCTGATCGCCGGCGCCACCGACCTCATGACCACGGTCCTGGACAAGGATCCGGCCAGCACCTTCGTCGTGATCGACGAGGTGAACACCGATAACTGGGGCGTCGGCGGCGAGATGGTGACCAAGCTGCGCCGTCGCCAGGCGGCGGCGCGCGGCAGCGGCACGTGAGCCGCCACGCTTCGTCGAGGAGAACATCATGCAAGACCATCAAGCCATTCTCGTCGTGCTGGCCGATTACTTCACCGGCCTGTACACCGGCGACACCGATTTGCTGCGCACGGTATTCCACCCGCAGGCGGCGCTGTTCGCGGAGGTGCGCGGCCAGCCCTACTACAAGCGCGTGGAAGATTACCTCGAGGCGGTCGAACTGCGCGCCGCGCCGCAGGAGCGGGACGAGCCTTACCAGATGCGGGTGCTGTCGCTCAACGTGACCCACAACATCGCGACGGCAAAGGTGCACGTGCCGGCGCTGGGCTTCAATTACGTCAACTACCTGTCGCTGGTGCGCATGGACGGGGCCTGGGTCATCGTCGGCAAGGTCTTTGCCGACGTGCCGCAGGCGGGCCTGAAAGCAGCGGCCGCGCCAACGTAGGGTTGGCGGCGCAGCCGCCGGCCCTACGGGGTTGCGCGGCCTAGCGGGTGGCGCGGGCCAGCAGCTTGTGGATTTCGGCGGCGATCACGTCGACATGGGTCTCGAGCGCGAAGTGGCCGGTGTCGAGCAGTTGCACGACGGCGTTCGGATTGTCGCGGCGGAAGGCCTCGGCGCCGGGCGGGATGAAGAAGGGATCGTGCCTGCCCCAGATGACCAGGGTCGGCACCTGGGCCGTGCGGAAGAACTGCTGGAAGCGCGGGTACTGTTCCAGGTTGTTCGCGTAATCCAGGAACAGGTCGAGCTGGATCTCCTGGTTGCCCGGGCGCTGCATCAGCGCGACGTCGAGGTGATAGGCCTCCGGCGCCACGCTGTCGGGATTGGCCACACCGTGCACGTACTGCCATTTGGTCGCGTCGAGCGTCAGGAAGCCGCGGATCGTCTCGCGGTTTTCCGGACTCGGGTCGGCCCAGTAGCGCTTGAGCGGCGCCCAGGCGTCGCCCAGGCCTTCGAGATAGGCATTGCCGTTCTGCGAGACCAGGGCCGTCACGCGCTCCGGATGGGCGGCGGCAAGGCGCAGGCCGGTGGGCGCGCCGTAGTCGAACACGTAGAGTGCATATTTTTCCAGCGCCAGCGCATCCACGAAGGCTTCCATCGTCAGCGCCAGGCTGTCGAAGGTGTAGGCGTAGTGGCGCTCTGCCGGCACTTCGGTGAAGCCGAAGCCGGGCAGGTCGGGGGCGATGACGCGGTACTGCGTCGCCAGCAGCGGAATCAGCTCGCGGAACATATGGGATGAGGATGGAAAGCCGTGCAGCAGCAGCATCACGGGCGCATCCCGCGGGCCGGCTTCGCGGTAGAACACCTTGACGCCGTCGGCCTCGACGGAATGGAAGCTGGCGCGGATGGGGTGGCTTGCGTTCGACATGAGGATCTCCTGAGGTGGGTGAGGTGAAACCTGCTAAAATCATTTATGCAGGTTACGGAGGATAGATTACACCTATTCTGTAACCTGTCAAGAATATTTTTAGGGGTTACATCAAGGAGCGGCGATGGACACGCAGTCTGCTGGGAACAAGGTCGAGCTATACGGGGATCATCCCGCGCTGGACCTGATGAACACGGTCATGACGCTGGATGGCGGGCAGGTCGAGCGCTGGGGCAGCGATGCCGAGGTGCTGGCCTGGCTGCGCGAGGCCGTGCCCGCCGTGGTCGAGCTGCCCGATAGGGCCGCCCCCGGCCTGCTGGAAGCGGCGCGCGTCCTGCGCGAACAGCTGCGCGCACTGGTCGCGCAGCGCAAGGATGGCGAAGCGCTCGACCTGGCGCTGCTCAACGGCTTGCTGGCGCGCGCGCCGCGCCAGCTCGTGCTGCGCGGGGAAGAGGGCGGCGCAGCGCTGCGCATCCGCTACCTGGGCGAGGCGCACGACGCGCTGCTGGCGCCGGTGGTGGAGGCGGCGGCCCAGCTGCTGAGCGAGGGGAAGTTCGAGTTGGTCAAGCGCTGCGAGAACCCCGAGTGCACGCTGTGGTTCCTGGACCGCTCGAAGTCGCATCAGCGGCGCTGGTGCAGCATGGGACTGTGCGGGAATCGTCACAAGGTGGCGACGTTCAGGAAGCGCAAGGCCGGCGCCTGAAGTTGGCTAGCCGTCGTAAACGACAGCATTGTAGGTAGCCGTCGAGTCCCGTCGTACGCGCCACTGGCGCCTACGACTCCCCGCCTGCGCGGGGACGACGTCGATACGCTCACTGAACACACTTGCGTAAGCGGCGCCTCCAACTGCATCCACTGCAGCCGATACCGATATCGGCATCAATCACAGCATTAATGTGATTTGTCAGAATTTTAAAAACTCTTCATTCTGTCCATTCACCGTACATACCCAATTGCGGCCGTCCGGAACGCGCCGCGGGACCCGTGCGCCATAGCGCAACGAACATAACGATAACGGAGACAAGCAATGAAGAAGCCATTCTCTCTATGGGGAATCGGGGCGCTATTGGCCTCGTCCCTGATTTCCCTGAACGCGGCCGCCCAGGCCGGATTCACCCAGCCCGCCTTCAAGAACGCCTCGGTCCATGATCCCTCGGTGATCAAGGTCGGCGACACCTTCTACGTCTTCGGCTCGCACCTTGCCGCAGCCAAGACCAAGGACCTGATGAACTGGGAGCAGGTGACGGACAGCGTGAGCGCCACCAACAAGCTGTTCCTGAACGGCTCCGCCAACGTCTATACCGAACTGTCCGAGGCCTTCAGCTGGGCCCAGTCGAACACCCTGTGGGCGGCCGACGTGCGCCAGCTCGCGGACGGCAAGTTCTACATGTACTACAACGCCTGCAAGGGCGATTCGCCGCGCTCGGCCCTGGGCATCGCGGTGGCCAACAGCATCGAAGGCCCCTACGTCGACAAGGGCCTGATCCTGCAGTCGGGCATGTGGGGACAGGCCAGCGCCGACGGCACCGTCTACGACGCCCTGAAACACCCGAACACGGTCGATCCGCATGTTTTCTTCGACAACGGCGGCCGCCTGTGGATGATCTACGGCTCCTACTCGGGCGGCATCTTCATCATGCAGATGAATCCCTCGAACGGCATGCCGCTGCCGGGGCAGGGCTACGGCAAGCGCCTGATCGGCGGCAACCATAGCCGCATCGAAGGCGCTTTCGTGCTGTACAGCCCCGCCACCTCCTACTACTACATGTTCACCTCCTTCGGCGGCCTGGACGCCACCGGCGGCTACAACATGCGCGTGGCGCGCTCGCTCAATCCGGACGGACCCTACCTGGACGCCCAGGGCAACAACATGGCGAACGTGAAGTCCGATCCGAGCAAGCCCTTGTTCGACGACGCCTCGATCGCACCCTACGGCGTCAAGATGATGGGCAGCTTCCTGTTCGACCGCAAGCTGGGCGAAACCGGCACCGGCATCGGCACCGGCTACGTCTCGCCCGGCCACAACTCGGCCTATTACGACGCCGCCACCGGCCGCCACTTCCTGGTGTTCCACTCGCGCTTCCCCGAGCGCGGCGAGCAGCACGAGATCCGCACCCACCAGATGTTCATGAACGCGGACGGCTGGCCGGTCGTCACGCCTTACCGCTTCGCCAACGAGAAGCTGGCCAGCGTGCGGCGCGAATTCGTGGTCGGCGACTACCTGCTGGTCAACCATGGCAAGGACATTTCCGCCACCGTCAAGAAGGCGCAGTCGATCACGCTGAACGCGACCGGTGCCGTCACCGGCGCCGTCACGGGCAACTGGACCCTGGTGGGCGGCAACCAGATCGAACTGCAATTGGCCGGCGCCGCGCCCTACAAGGGCGTACTGGTCAGCCAGTGGGACGAGACCTCGAAAAGCTATGTGATGACCTTCTCGGCCCTGTCGCGCGACGGCGTGAGCGTCATGGGCAGCCGCCTGGTCCCGCGCACCGATGCCCAGGTGGTCACCGCCATCTATAACGAGCTTGGCCTGGGTAATACGTCGGCCGTCACGGCCAACCTGAACCTGCCCACGAGCGGCGCACGTGGCGCCACCATCGCCTGGACCTCGTCCAACCCGGCGGTGGTCAGCAACACCGGCGTGGTGAATGCTTCGCCCAACGGCGACGTGACGCTGACGCTGACCGCCCGTATCACCAAGGGCACGGCCACGACCGTGAAGGCCTTCACCGTCACCGTGCGCAAGGCCGGCGGCCTGCTGGCGCACTACGCCTTCGACGGCAACCTGTTCGATGCGAATGGCGTGTTCGCGCCGGGCACGGTGATCGGCAGCCGTATCGACGTCGCCGGCGGGAGCCTGGGCTATGAAGCGGGCGTGAAGGGCAATGCCGCCGTGTTCAATGGCGCCACCGGCATCCGCCTGCCCAACGGCCTGATCGCGTCCAACAACTACACGGTCGCGCTCTGGCTCAAGCCGGCGCAGCTGAACGCCTTCACCACGACCTTCTTCGGCGCCCGCACCACGGATTCCTGGATCAGCCTCCTGCCGAAAGGGCACGACTTCGTCGGCGGCGCCAGCATGCTGTGGTCGGGCACGGCCTGGTACGACGCCGGACTGGGCATGAACATCCCGGTCGGCCGCTGGTCGCACCTGGCCTTCAGCGTGAAGAACGGCGCTGTCAATGTCTATGTCGATGGCGTGAAGAAGTTCAGCGGCGCGAACTTCCCGAACGTGTTCACCAACACCAGCGGCGTGTTCGCGCTGGGGGTGAACTGGTGGGATGCGCCCTATGTGGGCTCGATGGACGACCTGCGCATCTATGGAACGGCATTGACCGACGCCGACGTGGCGGCGCTGGCCCGCTGATACTCGAGGAAGACATGAACATGAAGAACACCATAGTCTCGCTGGCCTTGCTGCTGGCATCCCTGGGAGGCTCGACCTGCGCTTCGGCCGGTGTGATCGGCTTCGACGACCTGCCGGGCGAGGAAAGCACCGTGGTCGCCAATGGCTACGCGGGCTTCGACTGGGACAACGTGGGCGTGATCCGGGCCGACGCCTATCCGGGCAGCGGCTACGAGGCTGGGACGGTCTCATTCGCGAACACGGCCTATAACCGCGACGGTGCCCCCGTCGCGATCTCGAAGGCGGGCGGCTTCAACTTCGTCGGCGCCTGGTTCACCTCGGCCTGGATGGAGCAGGAGATTTCCTTCGAAGGCTGGCGCAACGGCCAGCTGCTGTACTCGACCGGCGTGTCCACCGTGATCGACACGATGGCGCCGCAGTGGGTGCAGCTGGGTTGGAACGGGATCGATACGCTGGTGATCTACAACAGCAGCCCGACCCCCTGGGCCATGGACGACTTCACGGTGCCGGAACCGGCAACCCTGGGCTTGTTCGGCGCGGCCCTGGCGGGCCTGGCCGCAGTGCGCCGTCGCCGTCCATCACGGGCATAGCGCGACGCTGCGCGAGCGCTGGTCGATCATGACCGCATAGCGCTGCAGGATGTGCGCGCCGACGAGCAGTTCCGGGAACCGCTCCGAGACGCGCACCTCGACATCCTTGATCTCGGCGGCGCCGATCCTGAACGGGCCGCCGACGACGGCGCGCCTGGTCTCGACCTTGGTATTGGTCAGCGTGCCTTGACCGGCTTGCTCCAGCGGCGCGTTGCCGACCTGGTCGTACAGCGCCTGGGGCAGCACGAAGCTGACGTTGGCGCCGGTGTCCAGGTTTCCTTCGGTCCGCAGCTGGCCGATGGCGACGGGAACGCGGAAGGCGCGTTCGTATTTGAGGATGTGCTCTCCCGCCGCGGGCAAGGATAGCGAGTGGCTGAACGACAGCCTCCTGTTCGGGTAATCCAGGATCAAGAGGCCATCCGCGAAGAACTCGCGCCCGACGATGCCGTGGAAGGCGGCGGCGCCCTTGCTGCCGCCGTAGTTGCGGGTGATGACCTCGAGGTCCTTCCTTGCCAGACCGCCCAGTTCGAGCGAATCGAGCTGCACCATATCGACCTTGGCGCTCTGCACGCCGTCCGAGGTCTCGGCCGTTCCCTTGATCTTCAAGCCCAATGCCGCTACCAAGGTCGCGTCCGCGCGGCCCGATCCGCTCGCGCCGGTATCGATGGCGAAGCGGAAGGGGCCGCGGTCGTTGACGCGGGCTTCCACATAAATACGTCCATCGACCACCTCGAACGGCAACTGCACCACGAAGTTGTCGCGTGGCGCATGAACCAGCTTGCAGGCCTCGGGCGCGGAGGCATGGGCCCAGGCGCTCAGGCACAGGCTGGACAGGAAGAGCAGGGGTTTGTTCATGGCTTCTCCTTGGAAGAGAAGGCCAGTATTGCCGCTGTGCGTGGCGGGTGCGGGGAATTTCCGACGAATCGGGATAGGGGCCGACGAAAGCGGCGGTATTGGAAATGAAAAAGACTACGTGCGATATAACGAAGTTCAGTTAGCCAATAAACGTCATCCCCGCGCAGGCGGGGACCCAAGTTTGCACGCGCTTCGATGACGCTGGCAGAACTTGGATCCCCGCCTGCGCGGGGACGACGATTTAGGCTGATCGAGCGCCACTATTGCTGGTGGCGTCCTTTTACATCACACGCGCCTGGCTCAGAACTTGTGCGACAGACGCGCAAACACCGACGCCCCGTTCAGGCCGAACTGCACGCTCTCGTACTTGAAGCCGTTGTCGGTTTCGTTCGGATCCTGCGCGGTCGGCTTGACGTCGAAGATGTTGGTGCCGCCGACGGTGAACTTGGTCTTGTCGGTGAAGGCCCAGGTGAAGGACAGGTCGGCCGAGGTCTTCGCTTCGTACTTCTGGTTCGGCACCGGCGGGCCCGAGAAGGTGCCCAGGGTCTGCGGACCGAAGTGGACGATGCGCAGCGAGGTTTCAAACTTGTCCAGGCTGTAGTCGAAGCCCAGGGTGGCCTTGCGGCGCGGCGCGCCTTCCTCGATGAACAGGCGCTCGCGCTCGGACAGCAGCACGTCTTCGAAGCCCGCCAGCGCGGCCGGGGCCTTCACGCCCTTGACTTCGGTCTTGCTGAAGTTGACCGCCAGGAAGGTGTTCAGCTTGCCGGCGCCCAGGTCGGCGCGGTTCGAGACCGTCAGGTCCAGGCCCTGGGTCTTGGTGTCGACCGAGTTGACGAAGAACTGCGCCTGGCCCACGCCCAGCTGCTGCAGGGTCGTGCCCAGGGCAGGGTAGTTGTCGGCGTCGAAGCGGCCCGACAGCACGATGCGGTCGTCGATGTCGATGCGGTACAGGTCGGCCGTCACCGAGGTCGACGGGGCCGGCGACCAGGTGGCGCCCAGGGTGAAGCTCTTCGATTCTTCATCCTTCAGCTGCGGGATGCCGGCGGCGTTCGCCACGCGGCCGCCGTTCGGCGCCAGCACCACGTCCAGCGGCTGGCCGCTGACGAAGTCGGTGAAGGTCGACGAGAAGTAGACCTGCTGCAGCGACGGCGCGCGGAAGCCGGTGCTGACCGAGCCGCGCAGCAGCACTTCCGGGGTGACGCGGTAGGAGGCGGCCAGCTTGCCGGTGGTGGTCGAACCGAAGTCCGAGTAGCGTTCGTGGCGCAGCGCGGTCTGGACCTTGAAGCGGTCGCTGACGTCGGTCTCGATGTCGAGGTAGGCGGCGCTGCTGTGGCGGTCGCTGTCGGTCTCGTCGCCCGGCTGGAAGCCCGGGAAGCCCTGGCTGCCGGCGTTGCCGCCGAAGCCCACGCCGTCGGCGTCGTTCCAGGAACCGGTTTCGCCGGCGAAGATCTTGTAGTTCTCGCGGCGGTGCTCGAGGCCGAAGGCCACGTTCATGCCGTTCAGGACGCCGTTGTAGAAGCGGCTGAAGTCCAGGTTGGTGGTCGCCTGGCGGAACGAGAAGCCGCCCGCGTCGAAGGCCGAGGCGCTGCGGCCCGGGCCGCCGTTGATCAGGTCCAGGTTGGCGATCGAGGCGTTCAGGGTGTTGTTGATGTCGTACATCAGGCGGTTGTAGCCGTAGGTCTGCGACAGGTCGGCGTTCCATTCGCCCACCTGCGTGCGGAAGCCCACGGTGCCCCAGCGGTCGTCGACCTTGCCGTCGATGAAGGGCACGAAGCCGTCCGGGTACATCGCCGCCGAGTTACGCGAGGGGATGTCTTCCGAGCCCACGCCTTCGCGCGCCCAGGCCGCCGACGAGGCGTCGCGCTTCTGCGCGCCCGCGGTGAAGTACAGCTTGCCCGGACCGGCCGGGAATTCGCCGTTCAGGTACAGGGTCTGGTTCTCGGACTTGGTGTCGCCGATGATGCGCGGGTTGCCCGGCTCCGAGCGGTTCGAGCGGCCGCGGTCGTAGTATTCGCCGGTGATGCCCAGCACGCCGCCCGCCACGGCCACGCCGCAGTAGGCCGAGGCCAGCCAGTTCTCGCCGTCGCCTTCGGTGTACTGGCCGTAGCCCAGCACCGATTCGCAGCCCAGGCTCTTCTTCAGTTCGATGTTGATCACGCCCGCGATCGCGTCCGAGCCGTATTGCGCGGCGGCGCCGTCGCGCAGCACCTGCACGTTCTTGATTGCCAGCAGCGGAATCGCATTCATGTCGGTGCCCGTGTTGCCGCGGTTGCGCGCGCCGAACAGGTTCACCAGGGCCACCGTATGGCGGCGCTTGCCGTTCATCAGCACCAGGGTCTGGTCCGAGCCCAGGCCGCGCAGGGCGGCGGAGTCGATCAGGTCGGCGCCGTCCGCGCCGGTCTGGCGGGTCGAGTTGAACGAAGGCGAGATGTTGGTCAGGGCCTGGGCCAGGTCGAACTGGCCGCCTTGTTCGGCCGCCTTGGTCATCGGGATGAAGTCGACCGGCACCGGGGTGTCGGTCGAGGACGCGGTGCCCACGCGGCGCGAGCCGACCACATTCACGGTGGAGACGTTCTCGGTGTTGACGGCCGGCGCGGCGCTTTGTGCGTGGGCGGCGGCGGGAAGCAGTGCTGCGAGGGCGGTGGCGCCGTAGAGGGCGAGCACCAGGGACTGCGGAATCGATTTAAGTTTGAGCACAGAGTTTTCTCCGGGGGAAAATTAGATACTAATCAATTGACCCTTTGATCACCATGGCTCTGTAGCATTAATGCAACGTTGTATTGATATAACTGGAAATCATTCAACCAGCATGAGTTCGCAGGGTTGGCGGCTTCGCCGCCGACGTGTTCAGCCGGCGCATGAAGTTGAATGCGTCGGCGGCAGAGCCGCCAACCCTGCACCCTGGGTCAATCGGCCGATTCGACCCGGCCACCGACAAATACCGCACCGTCCTCGATGCGGGTACGGAGCAGGCAATCGCGCCCCGTCGCACGGCCTTGCAGCAAGCTGATTCCCTGGCCGAGCAGCGCCGTCAGCGCGCCCGCCGCGACGCCGGTGGCGCTGTCTTCCAGCGCATGGTCGAGGTGGTTGAAGTTGCGTCCTTCGTAGCAGCCATCCGCGCGCCGGCAGTACACATACATACCGTTCGCACCCGTCTCCTTGCCCCAGGCTGTCATGGCCGCCAGGTCGGGCACGAGTGCGTGCAAGCGGTCCGCGTCCCTCACCTCCACCAGCAGCTTCGGGCTGCCGATCGACGCCACGCGCGGCGTTGATGTGGTGACCAGGTCCGGCGCCGCCAGCAGGCGCGCCAGCAGTCCGCCGTCGATTTCGGGCTGGGCCACTTCCTGCACTTCCATCCGCACGAAGTAGTCGTCGTCCTCGCGCACCAGTCCCAGGCGCTGGCGGCGCATCGCGGTGCGCACCGCCAGCGTCGCGGACTCGGGAGCGCGCGCGAACAACACCTGCGCCACCGCCAGCGTCGCGTGCACGCACAAGGGGCTGCGCGCATGCGGATAGAAGTAGTCGACCACGCCCGCGATGCCCGGTTCGTTCGAGCGATCGATCCATACGCAGGTCGTGTTGCGCTCGCGCGCGAAGGCCGCGCGTTCCTCCTGGCTGGAGGGATCGTCCTCGATCACCAGGGCGGGGTTGCCGGCGCCGGGGCGGGCACCGAAGCATTGCAGGGCATGGATCTTCATTGTTCTCTCTTGTTGTGTTGGCCTGGTCGGTTATACTGTGTTTTTATACAGTATTGCCGTTTTATCCAAAATTGTAGCCCAGCCGTGACAGAGCCGCCCACCACTGCCTCCCCACAGATACTGCCCCAGTATGCGGAGCTGTTTTGCCTCTCGAACTTCTCCTTCCTCCAGGGCGCCTCGCATGCGGAGGAGCTGGTGATGCGCGCGGTGCAGCTGGGCTACTTCGCGCTGGCCCTGACCGACGAATGCTCGCTGGCCGGCGTGGTGCGCGCCCATGGCGAAGCGAAGAAGGCCGGCCTGCCGCTGGTGATCGGCGCCCACTTCCACCTGAAGAACCGCGACGCCAGCCCGGCCCTGTCCCTGATCCTGCTGGCCCGGAACCGCAACGGCTACGGCAATCTCTCCGAGCTGATTACGCTGGGCCGCATGCGCGCCGCGAAGGGGGAGTACTTCCTGACCCCCGAGGACCTGGCCGAGCCGGATGACGCGCATGCGCACCTGAAACACATGCCCGACTGCCTGGCGATCCTGCTGCCCGCCTATCCGGGGCACGAGGCGCAAGACCTCGACCGCCTGCACGCGCAAGCCGCATGGATGGCCGCCACCTTTCCGGGCCGCGCCTGGCTCGGCCTGACCCTGCTGCACCGCGCCTTCGACGAAGCGCACCGCGCCACCATCGAGGAGGTGGGCTGGCAGCATGGCTTGCCGATCACGGCCCTCGGCCACGTGGTGATGCACGTGCGCTCGCGCAAGCCCCTGCAGGACACGCTCAGCGCCACGCGGCTGGGCAAGCCGGTGGCCGAATGCGGCTATGGCCTGGCGCAGAACGCCGAGCAGCACCTGCGCGCGCGCCTGCGCCTGGCCAATATCTACACCCGCGAAGCCCTGGCCGAGACGGTGCGCATCGCGCGCCTGTGTACTTTCTCGCTGGACGAGCTGCGCTACGAATACCCGGACGAAGTGGTCCCGCCCGGCCACAGCGCCAGCAGCTACCTGCGCGCCGAAACCTATATCGGCGCGCACCGGCGCTTCCGCGAAGGCATTCCCGTCAAGGTGCAGGCCCAGATCGAGCACGAACTGGCCCTGATCGCCGACATGAAGTACGAGCACTACTTCCTGACCGTGTACGACATCGTGCGCTTCGCCCGTTCCCAGAACATCCTGTGCCAGGGACGCGGCTCGGCCGCCAATTCGGCGGTCTGCTACTGCCTCGGCATCACCGAAGTCGATCCGGCGCGCGCCAGCCTGCTGTTCGAACGCTTCATCTCGAAGGAGCGCAACGAGCCGCCCGACATCGACGTCGACTTCGAGCACCAGCGCAGGGAAGAGGTGATCCAGTACATCTACGGCAAGTACGGGCGCGGGCGCGCGGCGCTGGCCGCGGTGGTGATCAGCTACCGTCCCAAGAGCGCGCTGCGCGACAGCGGGCGCGCGCTCGGCATCGACCTGGCCATCGTCGAGAAGGTCGCCAAGATGCACCACTGGTTCGACAGCCGCGCCGACCTGCTGGGGCGCCTGGCCGAAAGCGGCCTCGATCCGGAAGCGCCGCTGTCGCGCCAGTGGGCCACCCTGGCCCAGCAGCTGCTGAACTTCCCGCGCCACTTGTCGCAGCATCCGGGGGGCTTCGTGATCGCCCAGGGCAAGCTGTCGCGCCTGGTGCCGATCGAGAACGCGGCGATGGAAGACCGCAGCGTGATCCAGTGGGACAAGAACGACCTGGAAGAACTCGGCCTGATGAAGGTCGACGTGCTGGCCCTGGGCATGCTGTCGATGATGCGGCGCGGGCTGGAGCTGGTCGGCCAGCGCTACGGCGACGTGTTCGAGATGCAGGACATCCCGGCCGACGACACCGTCACCTACGACATGATCTGCGCGGCCGACACGGTGGGCGTGTTCCAGATCGAGTCGCGCGCCCAGATGAGCATGCTGCCGCGCATGCGGCCGCGCCGCTTCTACGACCTGGTGATCGAGGTGGCGGTGGTGCGGCCCGGTCCGATCCAGGGCGGCATGGTCCATCCCTACCTGCGGCGCAGGCAGGGTCTCGATCCCGTTCACTATCCGAGTCCCGAGATGAAGGTGGCCTTGGCGCGCACCCTGGGCGTGCCGATCTTCCAGGAGCAGGTGATGCAGGTGGCGATCCTGGGCGCGGGCTTCACGCCGGGCGAGGCCGACCAGCTGCGGCGCGCGATGGCGGCCTGGAAGCGCAAGGGCGGCCTGGAACAGTACTACGACCGCATCGTGGGCGGCATGCTGGAGCGCGGCTACGAGCTGGCCTTCGCCGAAGCGATCTTCAGCCAGATCCAGGGCTTCGGCGAATACGGCTTTCCCGAGTCGCACGCGGCCAGCTTCGCGTTGCTGGCCTATGCCAGTTCCTGGCTCAAGTGCCACGAACCGGCCGCCTTCCTGTGCGCGCTGCTCAACAGCCAGCCGATGGGTTTCTACAGCCCCTCGCAGCTGGTGCAGGATGCGCGCCGCCACGGCATCGAGGTGCGCCCGGTGGACGTGACCATCAGCGGCTGGGATTCGGCGCTGGAGGAGCTCGATCCCGTCGACCGTTCGCGCCAGCCGGCGGTGCGCCTGGGCCTGTCGTTGCAGCGGGGCTTGAGCCGGGACGTGGCCGAGCGCATCGAGGAGGCGCGCGCGATCCGGCCCTTCGAGAGTGTGGCCGACCTGGCGCGCCGCGCCCGGCTCGACCGCGGAGATTTGCAGGTGCTGGCCGGCGCCAACGCGCTGCGCTCGCTGGCCGGGCACCGGCGCGAAGCCCTGTGGCAGGCGGTGGGCGCGGTGCCCGACCGCGACCTCCTGCGCCCGACCACGGTGCAGGAAGAAACGCCCCAACTGGCCGCGCCTTCGGAAGGCGAGGAGATCGTGGGCGACTACCGCGCCCAGGGCCTGACCCTGGGCCGCCATCCGCTGGCGCTGCTGCGCGAGCAGCTGCTGGCCAAGCGCTTCATGCCGGCGTCCACCCTGATGGACTACCAGAACGGCCAGCTGGCGCGCGCCTGCGGCATGGTTACGGTGCGCCAGCGGCCCGGCACCGCCAAGGGCGTGCTGTTCATGACCCTGGAGGACGAGACCGGCAACGTCAACGTGATCGTCTGGCCGTCGCTGGTGGAACAGCAGCGGCGCGAGGTGCTCAATGCCCCGCTGCTCGGGGTGTACGGGATCTGGCAGAAGGAAGGCGAGGTGCGCCACCTGGTGGCGAAGCGCCTGGTCGACATGTCGCACCTGCTGGGACGGCTGAACGCGCCGAGCCGGGATTTTTGTTGAAGGGCTTTAGAGTCCGATCACATTTAGTTAGCCGAAAATCCGTCGCACCGGCGGAGGCCGGTGCCCAAGTTCTGCGTGAGCTATCGAAACGCTTAACTTGGACCCCGGCCGAGGGGGACGCCGAGTCCCGGGGTGACGTTCATACGCTAACTAAGCGAGCTTCGTTCCGGGACCCGCTTATTCCAGACCCAGCCACTTGCGATAGGACTGATAGTGGTGGATCACGACCCCGCCATAAGCCGGCATCTGCCCGACCATGCGCGCGGTCGTGGCCAGCTCGCGCTCCATGTCGGCCTCGCGCAGGTGGTGGAAGGACACCTTCTTGATCGCGTTCGGCAGGGTCTCGACCCCGATCATGACCTTGCGCCCGATGCGGCTGGCGTATTCCAGCTCGTCCATCGCGTGGCTGACGATGCCGTCGCCGCCTTCGGCGCGGTCGCGGTAGTCCATCAGGGCCACATAGTCGTACAGGTCCTGCACGTGCTGGCTCACCGGCTTGCGCTTGCCCTGCCATTCGATCTCGATGCCGTCGAACCAGAAGGGAATCGCCGGTCCCATCGGCAGGTCCTGGCCGGACTTGCGCTTGAGGCGCACCAGCGCATCGGAAAGGTCGACGAATTCGGCCAGCAGCGCCATCTTGCGGGTGCTCCACTCGGCTAGGATGTGCGGTTCGATGTCGAGGTTGATGCCGTCGAAACGTTCTTCCGGCGCGGCGCCCTTGTTGTAGTCGAGGACGCGCTGCAGCATGGCTTCGGCCTGGGCCCGGTGGCGCGGCAGCACATAGCGTTCGGTCTTCAGGTAGGCCGAGCCGAGCAGGGCGTAGACCTTGAGGCCGGAGGCGTGCATGCGGCGGATCAGGGCGCGGTAGCGCTGCGGCTCGGCCACGATCAGGTTGCGGCCCTCGAAGGCGTCGGCGTACAGGTAGACCGTGTCGACCGCTTTCGACTTGAGGAAATCGATGGCGCGCCCCGCCGCGGCGTCCTGGCGCAGCATGGCGTAGGACTCTTCTTCCCAGGTCCAGATGGCGCGCGGCGCTGCGGGGGATGGGGAAGCAGCATGCGACTGTGCGCAGGCCAGCGCCAGCGCCAGGGCGGCAAAAAAAAGTTTCACAGCTTGAGCTCCACGTGGTACTGGCCGACGCCGATCGAGCGTCCGGTATCGGGATGCGAAGGCAGCACCGACAGGTAATAAGTACCGGACGGGATCTTGCCCAGGTCCGGATGCAGGGTGACCCTCGCCGATTTGCCCGGCGCCAGCGACATGGCCTCGCCCGTGACTTCGCCCAGTTCCAGCCCGTGTTCGTTGGTGATCACCAGCAGCGGCGCGAACTCGCGCGAGCGGATCGCGGCATGGTTGGTGAAGGTCGCCTCTACCGAGAGTTTCCCCGTGCCGGGACGGGGACGCACGCCGGACACGCCGACCTCGCCCGCCTCGGACACCAGGGGCACGCTGCGCAGGGTGCGGCCACTCGCCTCGCCATAGGCGGCCAGGGGCGCGCCGGGCGGTGACAGCGCGGCCGTCTTGCCCGCTTGCGCGTTGGCGCGCAGGAAGGCGCCGAACTGCGCCTGGGCCTTGGCCAGCGCGCCGGCGTCCTGCGCGCGGTCGACGCTCATGCCGTCGGCCAGGGTGTGCAGCTGGCCCTGGGCCAGGTAGACGGAGCCGGACACGAAGTCGCTCATCTCGGTCTTGGTCTGCTTGAGCGGAATCGCATGCAGGTTGCGGAACGCGGGCTCCACATCGAGGCCGGTGCCCAGCCAGGTAACGCGCGCAGGGGATTTCAATCCGTGATTGTTGGCCAGGTAGGCCAGCAGCGAGGGCGCGATGTCGAACTGCGACGACACCGCCTTGATCGCGCGCGGCGCCTTCAGGAGCGGTGAATAAACGATCAGCGGCACGTGGTAGCGCTCGATGCGGGTGTCCATCGGCAGTTCCGGCAGGCGGTGGTCGCCGGTGACGACGAAGATCGTGTTCCCGTAGCCCGGCAAGCTCCTGGCCTGCTCGAAGAACAGGCGCAGCGCGTCGTCGGTGTACAGGATGCTGGCGAAGATGTCGCGGTTGTCCTCGTGCACCGGCTGCGGTGCGCGTCCGAGCGCGGCCAGGCGCTCGGGCACGCGGCGGCGCCAGGCGTCCTGGCCCGGGAAGGTGAAGGGGCTGTGCATGCTGGTGGTCTGGATGATGCTCAGCGCCGGATTCGCATGCGTATCCTCGCGCTCTCGCGCCAGCGCCATCTCGACCAGGTCGCGGTCGGCGTAGCCCCAGTCGTTGCTGCGCCGGTAGCCGGGGCCGAAGTCCTTCTCGCTGACGATGCTGTCCACGCCCTGGGCGCGCAGGAACAGGCCTTCGTTGTCGAACTCCATGTTCGAGCCCGAATAGAACTTCAGGCGGTAGCCCTGGGCCTTCAGCACGGTGAGCAGGGAGTCGTGGCGCGGCATGCGCTCGCCCAGCGCGGCCAGGCCCTGCTCGCCGAAGGGGAGGGAGCCGAACACGGTGGTCAGCACGCCGAAGGTGCGGCCCTGGCCGGCCAGGAAGTTCTCGAAGTACAGGCCTTGTTGCGCCAGCTCGTCCAAAAAGGGCGTGAAGCTGCCCAGGCGCGCGCCGGGACCGGAGAACGAGCGTCCCAGGCCTTCGACGATGATGAAGACCAGGTTCGGCGGCGCACCCGCGCCGGCCTTGAACAGCGGGCCGAGGGTGTCCGGCGTGCGCTCGGCGCGCAGGAAGGGGTAGCGCGGGTCCTTGCCCTCCCACGGCGCGTCGCCCTGCGCCGCCGCCTGCGCCTGCGCCGTCGCCGGGCCTCCCCGCAGCAGCCCCAGGCTGCTGTCGGCGAAATAGGCGGTCTTGTTGATCACGAAGCCCAGGTCGGCGTCGGTGCGCACCACGCGCGGCAGGAAGCGGTCGGGCAGCAGCGCAAAAGCGGCCAGGCTGATGGCCAGGGCGAGCGCGCCGCTGCGCGCGCTGAAGCGCGGCCACCACTCGCGCGTGGTGGCCGCCAGCACCGCCCACAGCACCGCGAGCGACAACGGCAAGGCCGCCAGCAGCAGCGGGCTGGCCGCCCAGCCGCCGGCGACGGTGGTGCCGATCTCGCTGCCCGAATAGGCGAACAGGTCCGCGCCCAGCGGCACGCCGGCGACCCAGTGGTATTGCACCAGGCCGGCCTGGAGGCAGAGCAGCAGGCTCCAGCCGACGCCCAGCAGGACCATGCGGGCGCGCTGCGAGCGGATGAAGGCTAGGGGCAGGGCGGCGAGCAGGAACACGAAGCCATAGCGCAGCAGGGACATGGCGTCGTTGCCGACGCCCACGCCGAGCAGGGTCGATTGCGGCACCCCGGCGCCGGAGGCGTGGATGCCTTCGGCGGCGCGCAGCACCAGCCAGGCAAGCATCAGGGCCGGCAGCGATTCGAGGACGGTGACCAGCGCAGCGCCCAGCGCGCCGCCGAGCTTGTGCAGGCGCTCCTTGATTACCATCGGCGGTATACCGAGAACGACAGGCTGCGTTCGCGGCCGTTGTCGGCGCCGTCCGCATCGCGCGAGAACGCGGCGCCGACGCGGCCGCCCCAGTCGCGCGAGAAGTAATGGACCAGGTTGACGCTGCCGCCGCCGGAACGCGCCCGTCCGCCCGCCAGCGAGAGCGGGTCGTCGCTGCGGCCGCGGTTGGCGGCCAGCTCGAGGTAGCTGTCTGCGTCGCCGCGGTAGTAATAGCGGCCCAGCAGGCGGTCTCCCGAGCTGTGCGAGCCTGGCGACACGATGTTCTGGTGGCGCAGCTGGACGTACCAGTTGCCGGTGTACTTGGCCAGGGTGGCGCCGTAGATGTTCACGCGGCCATCGAAGCCGAGCACGTCGTCGCTGAGCGAGACTTCCCAGCCATTGCCGATCGACTGGACCAGCTCGATGCGGCCGGCGTTGGCCGGGAACAGGCGCGCGCTCGGGGCACGCTGGTAGCGCAGGTTGGCGTAGGCGCCCGTCCACAGGGTGACGTAGGCGTCCAGCGCCCAGGCATGGCCGGTCTGGGCGAAGCGGTGCGCGCGCAGGGTTTCGAAGCCGATCGAGCCGCGCTTGCCGTAATGGCGCAGGCTCGCGGTCTGTTCGTTCCAGGTGGGGTTGTCGCCGACCCGGCTCCAGGTCGAGGACAGGCCCGCCGCCCAGGTGTAGCCGTCGGCGATGGCGGCGTCCGGCGCGCCGGGGCGCGCTTGCATCGTCGCCAGCAGGGCGT
>NZ_JBAMDH010000056.1:0-24867 GCF_036961685.1 Massilia sp. DD77 | reverse complement strand
AGTTCGGCAGCCAGGCCCGTGTAGTTCGCCGGCGTCATTTGCAGCAGCAGATCCTTGGCTTCCTGCGGCACCGCCAGCTTGCCGATGAATTCCTGCAGCGCTTCGCGGGTGATGCCCTTGCCGCGGGTGAGTTCCTTCAGCTGCTCGTACGGATTCTCGATGCCGTAGCGGCGCATCACGGTCTGCACCGGCTCGGCCAGCACTTCCCAGTTCGCATCCAGGTCCGCCTCGAGGCGCGCGGCGTTCACTTCCAGCTTGTTCAGGCCGCGCAGGCAGCTGTCGTAGGCCAGCAGCGCGTAGCCGAAGCCGACGCCGATGTTGCGCAGCACGGTCGAATCGGTCAGGTCGCGCTGCATGCGCGAGACCGGCAGCTTGTCGGCCATGTGGCGCAGCACCGCGTTCGCCAGGCCCAGGTTGCCTTCCGAGTTTTCGAAGTCGATCGGGTTGACCTTGTGCGGCATGGTCGACGAACCGATCTCGCCGGCCTTCAGCTTCTGCTTGAAGTAGCCCAGCGAGACATAGGTCCAGATATCGCGGTTCAGGTCGAGCAGGATGGTGTTGGTGCGCGCGATCGCGTCGAACAGCTCGGCCATGTAGTCGTGCGGCTCGATCTGGATGGTATAGGGATTGAACGTGAGGCCAAGGCGGTTCTCGATCACGTCCTTCGAGAAGGCCGGCCAGTCGAAGCCCGGGTAGGCCGACAGGTGGGCGTTGTAGTTGCCGACCGCGCCGTTCATCTTGCCCAGGATTTCCACGTCCGCGATGCGCTTGACCGCGCGCTGCAGGCGCGCGACCACGTTGGCGAATTCCTTGCCCAGGGTGGTCGGGCTGGCGGTCTGGCCGTGGGTGCGCGACAGCATCGGCAGGGCGGCATTGGTGTGCGCGATCTCGGTCAGCTTGGCGATGATGGTGTTCAGCGACGGCAGCAGCACGCCGTCGCGCGCGGCTTTCAGCATCATGCCGTGCGAGGTGTTGTTGATGTCTTCCGAGGTGCAGCCGAAGTGGATGAATTCGCTGGCCGCGACCAGTTCCGGCACGTCCTTGACCTGTTCCTTCAGCCAGTACTCGACCGCCTTGACGTCGTGGTTGGTGACCGCCTCGATTTCCTTGATGCGGGCTGCCTCAGCCTCGCCGAACTGCGCGGCCATCTTGTCGAGGTGAGCGTTCGCTTCCGCGGAGAAGGGCTTGATCTCGGCGAAGCCGGCTTGCGACAGGGCCTGCAGCCACGCGATCTCGACCTTCACGCGGTGGTGCATGAAGCCCGCTTCCGACAGGATCGGGCGCAGCTTGTCGGTTTTGGAAGCATAGCGCCCGTCCAGGGGGGACAGGGCCGACAGGGTAGGAGAAGGAGCGGTAGAGGTCATGGCGGCGGGGAGTGTGCAAAAACGCGGATTTTACCACCGGCCGCCTGTCGCCAGCTTGTGCGCGGCGCATCCGCCATGCGGCGGGGCGCAGACTTTTCGCCGGAGGGCGATGTTATACTGCTACCACTTCCATTCCCTGAACGTGTATGAAACTCATCGGTTCTGTCACCAGCCCCTTTGTCCGCAAGGTCCGTGTCGTGATGGCGGAGAAGAAGCTCGACTTCACCTTTGTCCAGGAAAACGTCTGGGCGCCCGAGACCACCATCCAGCAGACCAATCCGCTGGGCAAGGTGCCTTGCCTGGTCATGGAGGACGGCAGCACCATTTACGATTCGCGCGTGATCGCCGAATACCTCGACACTCTCACTCCCGTATGCAAGCTGCTGCCGCCGAACGGCCGCGAGCGCGCCGAGGTCAAGGTCTGGGAAGCGCTGGCCGACGGTGTGCTCGATGCCGGCGTGCTGGTGCGCCTGGAAAAGACCCTCCGTCCCGAGCACCAGCAGAGCCAGGAGTGGATAGCCCGCCAGTGGACCAAGGTGCACGCCGGCCTGCGCGTGATGTCCGAGGGCCTGGGCGAGGCGCCTTTCTGCATGGGCAAGCAATACACCCTGGCCGACGTCGCCGTCGGCTGCGCGCTGGGCTGGTTCGCCTTCCGCTTCCCTGAAGTGGCCTGGCGCGACGACTACCCGAACCTGGCGCGCCTGTTCGACAAGCTGTCCGAACGTTCGTCCTTCAAGGACACCGTTCCCTTCCTCGCATAATGGGCGCCGCCGTTACCGCGTCGCCGCTCACCGCCATCTTCGGCGAGGCCCTGGTCGACGACTTCAGCACCGAGCAGGTGGTCGGCGGCGCGCCGTTCAACGTGGCGCGCCACCTGGCCGCCTTCATGGCGCCGCAGCTGATGATCACCCGGATCGGCAACGACCGCCTGGGCCAGCTGGTGCGCGCGGAATTCGAACGCTTCGCCATGAGCGAAGCCGGCCTGCAGGTCGACGCCATGGAAGAAACCGGCCGGGTGCTGGTCGAACGCGGCGCGCGCGGCGGCCACCGCTTCACCATCCTGCCGAACCAGGCCTACGACTTCATCGAGCGCGAGCAGGCCGTGGCGGCCGTCGAGCAGGCCCAGCCCGGCATGCTCTATTTCGGCACCCTGGCCCAGCGCAACGAGCATTCGCGCGCCACCCTGACCGCGGTACTCGACGCTAGCCGCGCGCTGCGCTTCCTCGACCTCAACCTGCGCGACGGCCAGGTCGAAGAGCGCTGCGTGACGCGCTCGCTGCAGGCGGCCCACATCGTCAAGGTCAACGAAGAGGAATTGCAGGCCCTGTTCCAGTGGTATTTCCAGATCCGTCCCGAGGATCCGCAACTGTCGGCCGAGGAGGTGCACGCCTCGTGCCAGGCGCTGCTGCAGATGTTTTCGCTCGACGGGCTGATCGTCACCCTGGGGCACCGCGGTTCGGTCTATTTCGGGTCAAGCGGACAGGTGATCAACCACCGCGACAACCCGGCGCCGCCTTTCGTCATCGACACGGTGGGGGCGGGGGACGCGTTCTCGGCGATCTTCCTGCTGGGGCGTATCCGCGGCTGGGACCTGGAACAGACACTGTCGCGCGCCAACGAGTTCGCTGGGGCGATCTGCGCGATTCCGGGGGCAGTGCCGAGGGATTTGGGGTTTTACGACAAGTGGATGACGCGCTGGAGGTAGGGCGTCGTGGCTGCGGATTGAACTAGCAGCTAATCAAGCAAACTTGGGCGGAGCAATGCCAGTGGCATTGTTCCGCCTTCGCGGGAATGACGTGCATAAGGAGTTGGCCTGATCAGACAGTAATGCTGTTCCATGCGTTACCCTCAAGACCGTCATTCCCGCGCAGGCGGGAACCCAAGTTTCTCAGCACAGCCGGCAACGCATCAACGCGCCGGCTGCACCGAAAACACCTTACTCAGGATTCATCTGACTCTGCAGGTAATTCTGAATCCCGATCTTGACGATCAGATCCAGCTGCGTCTCCAGCCACTCGATGTGCTCTTCGGTATCCTCGAGGATCACCAGCAGCAGGTCGCGCGACACGTAGTCCTGCGCGGCCTCGGCCGCGGCGATGCCTTCCTTGACCGTTACCTGGGCGCCGCGCTCGAGCTTGAGGTCGCACTCGAGCATTTCCTGGGTCGACTCGCCGATCAGGATCTTGTGCAGGGCTTGCAGGTTCGGCAGGCCGTCGAGCATGAGGATGCGGTCGATCAGCTTGTCCGCATGCTTCATCTCGCCGATCGACTCGTCGTATTCCTTCTTCGCCAGGCGCTCGAAGCCCCAGTGGCGGTACATGCGCGCATGCAGGAAATACTGGTTGATCGCGGTCAGTTCGTTGGTCAGCTGTGCGTTCAGCAGACGGATGATGTTGGGATCGCCCTTCATGGAAAGCCTTTGTTGATGTGATGTTCACATCATAGCAAACCAGCGGGGTGGGGCGGCGAAAAAAAGCCCCGTGGGAGCGGGGCCGAGGAGAGAGATCAGGCGGCTTGCGCCACGCGGCGCAGCTCGGTCACGACCGTCTTGCTTTCCAGGTGCTCGGTCAGCACCTCGCGTGCATAGCTCACGCACTTGCCGCACATCGTGCCCACACCGAGTTCGCGGTGCAGTTCGGCCACGGAAGAAATGCCGAGGTCGACCGCCTGGCGGATTTCGCGGTCGGAGATGTTGTTGCAGACGCAGACGATCATGTGAATCGGTTCCTGGCGAAGTGGTGAAAATGGCTCTTGAAAATTCGTCTATAAAATACGAATCATTCTCATTTGCGTTGCCATTTTCCGTAAACTCGACCGTCAAGGCAAGCGAAATTTTGGGGTGTCGCGTCAAAACATCTGCCTTTCTTTCATGCAATATCAACCTGCAAATAGAAATAATTCGCATTTAGGTTTATGATGCTAGTATCTGTCTCATCAGCGCATCACTATTTACTCCGTACACCGCCTACCGCACCGGACGCGACCATGACTCTTGCCCCCAGCCTCACCACCCTCGACTCGCTGAAAGCGGGCCAGAGCGCCACCGTCATCCACCTGGCACCGCACGCGCAGCAGGGTGGCGTCGATGTCCAGCGCCGTCTGATGGAACTCGGTTTCGTGCCGGGCGAGCGCATCCGTGTGCTGAAGCGCGTGCTGGGCGGCCCGCTGGCCGTCAAGGTCGGCCAGTCCACCTTCGCGCTGCGCCGCTTCGAAGCGGCCCTGGTGTCGATCCAGCCGGAATAAGCAATGGGTGTCATGGAACAACAGGTGGCGTCGCGCACGCCCCTGGTCGCATTGCTCGGCAATCCCAACTGCGGCAAGACCGCGCTGTTCAACCGCCTCACCGGCGCCCGCCAGAAGGTCGCCAACTACGCGGGCGTCACCATCGAACGCAAGGAAGGCAGCTTCATTTCGCCGGCCGGCCGCGCCTTCCGCGTGCTCGACCTGCCCGGCGCCTACAGCCTGAACGCCCAGACCCCGGATGAAGTCATCACCCGCGACGTGGTGGGCGGCCTGCGCGCCGGCGAACAGACCCCCGACGCCATCCTGTGTGTCGTCAATGCGACGAACCTGCGCCTGAACCTGCGCCTGGTGCTGGAATTGCGCCGCCTTGGCCTGCCGATGGTGCTGGCGCTGAACATGGTCGACGTCGCCAAGAAGCGCGGCATCGCCATCGACACCGCGAAACTCTCGCAGGAACTGGGCATGCCCGTGGTCGAGACCGTGGCCGTGCAGGCCGGCGGCGAACAGGCCTTGCTGGCCGCCCTCGACGCCATGCCCTTCGACGGTCCGGTGACGCCGAATCCCCTGTCCGCCATCGACGAGGTGCCGGTCGAGCAGACCCAGCGCGAAGTGCGCCGCATCCTCGGCTTGAGCGTCTCGGAAGCCAACGACAAGGGCAATTTCACCGAACAGATCGACCACGTGGTGCTGCACCCGGTGGCCGGTCCGGCGATTTTGGCGGTGCTGATGTTCCTGGTGTTCCAGGCCGTGTTCACCTGGGCCGCCGCGCCGATGGACATGATCGACGCCAGCGTCGCCGCCCTCGGCCAGACGGTGGGCGGCTGGATGAGCGAAGGCCCGCTGCGCAGCCTGCTGGTGGACGGGGTCATCGCCGGCGCCGGCAGCGTGCTGGTATTCCTGCCCCAGATCCTGATCCTGTTCTTCTTCATCCTGATCCTGGAAGACTGCGGCTACCTGCCGCGCGCGGCCTTCCTGCTCGACCGCCTGATGGGCAGCGTCGGCCTGTCGGGACGCGCCTTCATTCCGCTGCTGTCGTCCTTCGCCTGCGCGATTCCGGGCGTGATGGCGGCGCGCACCATCCAGAACCCGCGCGACCGCCTGACCACCATCATGATCGCGCCGCTGATGACCTGCTCGGCGCGCCTGCCGGTCTACGCGCTGCTGATCGCCGCCTTCATTCCGGACCGCGAAGTGGCCGGCTTCCTGAACCTGCAGGGCCTGGTGCTGTTCGTGCTGTACTTTGCCGGCATCGTGAGCGCAATGGCGGTGGCCTGGTTCCTCAAGCGCCGCAGCAGCTACACCCAGCAGCCGCTGATGATGGAACTGCCGTCCTACCACTGGCCGCACCTGGGCACCCTGGCGATCGGCCTGTGGGAACGCGCCAAGATCTTCCTGATGCGCGTCGGCACCGTGATCCTGACCATGATGGTCCTGCTCTGGTTCCTGTCGAGCTTCCCGGGCGCGCCCGACAACGCCGTCCATCCGCCGATCTACTACAGCGTGGCCGGCATGCTGGGCCGCGCCCTGGCCGTGGTCCTGGAGCCGATCGGCTTCGGCTGGGAAATCGCGATCGCCCTGATCCCGGGCATGGCCGCGCGCGAAGTCGCGGTGGCCGCGCTGGGCACCGTGTACGCCCTGGCGGGCGGCGACGAAGTGGGCGACACCCTGGCGCCGATGATCGCGCAAAGCTGGTCGCTGGCCACCGGCCTGTCGCTGCTGGCCTGGTACGTCTACGCGCCGCAATGCCTGGCTACTCTGGCCACGGTGCGCCGCGAAACCGGCAGCCGCCGCTACGCCTTCATCATGGCCGGCTACATGTTCGCGCTGGCCTACGCGGCCTCCTTCATCACCTACCGCGTGGCGCTCGCGCTCGGAGGTTGAGCATGCAGGAATTGGCCGCCGGCATCATCGTCGTGTTCGCCGCGCTCTACCTGGGCGCGCGCTACCTGCCCGCGGACTGGCGCCGCTGGCTGGTGCAGCGCTTGACGAAAGGCGGCATGCAGCGCTCCAGGCTGGCGCGCTGGCTCGACACCTCCGGCAGCTGTGGCGGCTGCAATACCTGCGACACCTCCGCCCCCCAGCCGCCCGCCGGCAACAAGCACCGCGTCATCAAGCTGCACGAGCGCCGCTGAGCGGCGCCTGGGCTACTTTTTCTTGGCGTCGGTGACGACGTGCCAGACGCCGCCGACCCCATCCCCGGTTCGGTCGCCTTCCTTCTTGTCCTTGATAAACGTATACAGCGGCTTGCCCTCGTGGGTGAGCTGCTTGCTGCCGTCCTCGCGCGTGATCGTGGCGTAAGGCGCCTCCACGCGCATGTCGCCGGCCACCACCGGCGGCCAGTTCCTGGCGCACATCTCGACGCAGACGCTCTTGCCGGCGGCGGACGCATCCTTGTCATAGGTGTAGACGGTCATGCCCTTGGCGTCGACCAGCACGCCGTTCGCCATGCGCAGCGGGGAACGATCGGATGCCAGCGCGGGGCCGGCCAGCAGCAGGGCCATCAAGGTAGTGCCGATATGCATAGTCTTCATCGCAAGCTCCAAGAGTTGGGAAGGACAGCCGAGCCATTCTAGCGCGCTACGCGCCGCTTGAGGCATCGCTTGGCGATTCCGCAACAGCCTAGCTCAGGCGCCGCGCGTCGCAGGGGGCGTGCACCTCGATGTCGTCGTCGAAGTAGCCGAAGACGTCGCGCGCGGCCAGGGCCGGCGTCGGTGTCCTGCGGCAGCACCGGCAGGAAACGCTCGAAGCGCTCCGGCGCGAAGGCGAAATTGGGCGTGAACTGCCACAGGAATGGACCGCGCTTTTTGCGCAGCTCGAACACACCCGAGGCCAGCACATTCGCCAGGAGGCCTCGATGCCGCGCAGGCGCAGCATGTGGGTCAGGAAGCGGTTGCCCTTGACCGCGAACACGAAGCCGGGCGGCGTGGCTGGCGGGCGCCGCAGCGAATAGAAGGAGCCGTTGATCTCGATGGCCGGCAGCTGGCGCGCGGCGTATTCCAGCTCGCGGTGCTGGGCCAGCCCGGGAGGATAGAACTTGCCGCGCCAGGGACGTAGCGCCGGCCGGAAATGCCGATGTAGGTTGCGCCGCTCATCGGGCAAGATACACCGGGGCGGAGGGGGGATCGTGCGTTGTCGCACCGAGGCAGGGGAAAGCCACGCAGCCGGACGGCGGCCCGAAGCCCCAAGACCGTCGTCCCGGCCTGCGCCGGGACGACGGGCGAGCGGTACTGGCCGATGGTTGGCTGTAGAGGCCCCCCTCACTTTTTACAAGCACACAACAGTGTTAAGCTGTCGCCCGTCCCCACCCACGTCCACCGCCATGATCCTCGTCCACCACCTGAACAACTCGCGCTCGCAGCGCATCCTGTGGCTGCTCGAAGAACTCGGCCTGGACTACGAGATCAGGAAGTACCAGCGCGACCCGAAGACCATGCTGGCCCCGCCCGAGCTCAAGGCCGTGCATCCGCTGGGAAAATCGCCCGTGATCAGCGACGGCGACACCGTGGTGGCCGAATCCGGCGCCATCGTCGAGTACCTGGTCAAGCGCTACGGCAACGGGCGCCTGGCGCCGGCGGAGGATTCGCCGGAGCGCCTGCGCTGGACCTATTTCCTGCACTTCGCCGAAGGCTCGGCCATGCCGCCGCTGCTGCTGAAGCTCATCTTCGACCGCATCGAACACGGCCCCATGCCCTTCTTCGTGCGTCCGATCGCGGGCGCGATCGCGCGCAAGGTCAAGAAGGACTTCATCCTGCCGAATATCCGCAGCCAGCTCGACTTCCTCGAGGCCGAGCTGGACAAGTCGACCTGGTTCGCCGGCGAGGAATTCAGCGCCGCCGACATCCAGATGAGCTTTGCGCTGGAAGCATCGAGCTCGCGCGGAGGGCTGGACGGCAAGTACCCGAAGCTGGCCGCCTTCCTCGAGCGCATCCACGCCCGCCCGGCCTACCAGCGTGCCCTAGAACGCGGCGGAAAGTACGAGCTGGTGAAGTAAGAGCATGGCAAAGCTGCTCGCCATCGACGGCCTGAACATCGTCCGCCGCGTGTATGAAGCCAGTCCCGAACCGGATTCGGACCTGAAGGCCGGCATCGCGCTGCGCCACGCCTTCTCGTCCTTCCGCAACCTGCTGGAGACGCATGCGCCCACCCATGTGCTGGCCGCCTTCGACTACGGCGGCGAGACCTGGCGCCACGCGCTCTATCCGCGCTACCGCGAGGGCCGCGCCGCCATGCCCGCCGAGCTGCGCGCGGCGCTGCCCGAGTTCCACGAGCGCCTGCGCGCGGCCGGCCTGCACGTCCTGACGATCCCCGGGGTCGAGGCCGACGACGTGATCGGCACCGGCGTGATGCGCTGGCTGTCGGAAGGGCGGGGCGAGGCCATTGTCGCCACCACCGACAAGGACTTGCACGAGCTGATCGCGCACGGCGCGCTGGTCTGGGACCACTTCAAGGGCGAGTGGCACGACGACGCCTGGGTGCGCCAGCGCTTCGGCGTCGCGCCCGAACTGCTGCACGACCTGCTGGCGCTGATGGGCGACCCGACCGACGGCGTGCCGGGGGTGTCGAAGATCGGCATGAAGACCGCGGCGCGCCTGCTCAACGCCTACGGCAGCCTGGACGCCGTGGTGGCCGGCGCCGGCATCCTCAAGACCCCGCTCGGCGAAAGGCTGCGCGCCGAGCGTGAGATACTCCAGGTCTCGCGCGAGCTGGTGCGGCTCAAGCTCGACGTCAAGCTGGGCGTCACCTGGAACATGCTTGCCTATGAATCGTTTTAGAAGGGACTGGACGCGATGCTCAAGGCATTGATCGTGGATTCGAGCGCGGTAGCGCGCGGACTGCTGAATACCGTGCTGACCGACGGCGGCTACAACGTGGTCGGCCAGACCCATACCAGCGCGCAGGCCTACCTGCTCGCGCTCAGGCACCATCCCCATTTCATCTGCATCGCGCGCGAGCAGGTCGAGGACGGCAGCAACGTGGTCGAACAGCTGCGCGCCGAACTGCCCAAGACCCTGGTCTTCATCGTCTCCGGCACGCTCGACGCCCAGGCGGTGCAGGAAGCGCTGGCGCGCGGGGTGCACGGTTTCATCGTCAAGCCTTTCAAGGCCGATACCGTGCTCAAGACCATCCGCAATACGGTGGTGGCGTGGGTGAAGAAACAGCAAGGGGCGCCTGGCGGCGCGGGTTGAAACTAGGATCGGGCGCTAGCGGTAGGTATTTAGTTACGCTTAAAACCGTCATCCCCGCGCAGGCGGGGACCCAATTTGCACGCGCACCAGTGACGCCAACAGAACTTGGGTCCCCGCCTGCGCGGGGATGACGGCTTTTCAGCTAACTAAAACGGCAGCGGTATCAGATACCCGACTTGCTGTCGATGATCCCGCCGCCCAGGCACACGTCGCCGTCATACAGCACGGCCGACTGGCCCGGCGTCACCGCCCATTGGGGCTCGGCGAAGTCGAGCGAGAAGCGGTCCAGGCCTTGCGCCTGGACGCTGCAGGCCACGTCGGCCTGGCGGTAGCGGGTCTTGGCCGAGAGCTGGCGCGGTTCCGGCGCCTCGCCGGCGACCCAGCTGGCCTGGCCGGCTTCCAGGCGATTCGACAGCAGCCAGGGATGGTCGTGGCCCTGCACGATGTACAGGGTGTTCTGCTCGATGTCCTTGCGCGCCACGAACCAGGGCTCGCTGGTGCCGTCCGCGTTCTTGCGCGACTTCAGGCCGCCGATGCCGATGCCCTTGCGCTGGCCCAGGGTGTAGAAGGACAGGCCGACGTGTTCGCCCACCACGGTGCCGTCGTCGAGCTTCATCGGGCCCGGCTTGTACGACAGGTAGCGGTTCAGGAAGTCGCGGAAGGGGCGCTCGCCGATGAAGCAGATGCCGGTCGAGTCCTTCTTCGCCGCGTTCGGCAGCTTGAGCTTCTCGGCGATCTTGCGCACTTCGGTCTTGGGCGTTTCGCCCAGCGGGAATAGCGACTTCGACAACTGCGCCTGGCTCAGGCGGTGCAGGAAGTAGCTCTGGTCCTTCGTGCTGTCGAGCGCCTTGAGGAGCTCGAATTTGGCGCCGTTCTGGCGCACGCGCGCATAGTGGCCGGTCGCGATCAGGTCGGCGCCCAGCTTCATCGCATGGTCGAGGAAGGCCTTGAACTTGATCTCGGCGTTGCACAGCACGTCCGGATTGGGCGTGCGGCCGGCCTGGTACTCGCGCAGGAATTCCGCGAACACGCGGTCCTTGTATTCGGCGGCGAAGTTGACGGCTTCGATGTCCACGCCGACCACGTCGGCCACGCTGGCCGCGTCGATCCAGTCCTGGCGCGTGGAGCAGTACTCGGAATCGTCGTCGTCTTCCCAGTTCTTCATGAACAGGCCGATCACTTCATAGCCCTGTTCCTTCAGCATCCACGCCGCGACCGAGGAGTCGACGCCGCCCGACATCCCGATCACGACTTTTTTCTTGCTCATGGTGTTTCCGTATTCTTTAGATGCCGCCCTCGAACACCGACGGATGGGTGTACAGCAGGTGCAGCGGGGTGCGGTGGCCGGCCAGGTAGTCGTCGACGCACTGCAGCACGATGGGGCTGCGGTGGCGCTCGGCGGTGGCGGCGATTTCGTCGCGTGTCATCCACAAGGTGCGCAGGATGCCTTCGTCCAGCGGCTGGTCGAGCTGGCGCCCGGGGTCGCCGCAGAAGGTGAAGCGCAGATAAGTCACATCGGCGCCGCGCGACTTCGAGTGATAGCGCGACATGTACATGCCCACCAGCGCGCGCGGAATGAACTCGTGCGCGGTTTCCTCCAGCGCCTCGCGCACCACCGCCTGCTCGAGGGACTCGTGCGGGTCGAGGTGGCCGGCCGGCTGGTTCAGCTTGATGCCTTCGCTCGTCTCCTCCTCGATCAGCAGGAAACGGCCATCGCGTTCGATGATCGCGGCCACGGTAACTGATGGTTTGAAGATATCGGTCATGCCTGTCCTTGAAAATGAGCCGACATTCTACCTTGACCTAAGGCAGCTCTGCTCAGCCGCCAACCTCTTCAGTACGCTTGCTTGTCGCTACAAGCTTGATTTACAACAAACTCTACGGTAATTCGACTGGTTCGCTAGCAAACTCCTCGCCACAATCCCATGTTGTTTGAAGAATATTTATTCTAGAGCAATGGTCGTAATTACATGATAGATTGGAAGACAGTTCATTCCAAAGCTTGGGGGGATTCATGAGGATAGGCATACCGGCCGAAACACGGCCGGGCGAAACCCGGGTGGCAGCAACCCCGGAAACCGTCAAGAAACTAGCCGCCAAGCACCAGGTCCTGGTGCAGAGCGGCGCCGGTGTCCTGGCGTCGGTACCGGATGCGGCCTATGAAGCGGCCGGAGCGAGCATTGTCGATGCGGCAACTGCGCTGGGCGCCGACATGGTGCTCAAGGTACGCAGCCCGAACGACCAGGAGCGCGCCCAGATGAAGCAGGGGGCGGTGCTGGTCGGCATGCTGAATCCCTTCGACGCCGACAACACCGGGCTGCTGGCCGCCAGCGGCATCACGGCCTTCGCCCTGGAAGCGGCGCCGCGCATCACGCGGGCCCAGTCGATGGACGTGCTGTCGTCCCAGGCCAACATCGCCGGCTACAAGGCCGTAATGCTGGCCGCAAACACCTACGGACGCTTCATGCCCATGCTGATGACGGCCGCCGGCACGGTCAAGGCCGCGCGTGTCCTGATCATGGGCGTGGGCGTGGCCGGCCTGCAGGCGATCGCCACCGCCAAGCGCCTGGGCGCCGTGATCGAAGCCTCGGACGTGCGTCCGCCGGTGAAGGAACAGGTCGAGTCGCTGGGCGCCAAGTTCATCGACGTGCCCTACGTGACCGACGAGGAGCGCGAGATCGCCAAGGGCGAGGGCGGCTACGCGCGCCCGATGCCCGCCGACTGGATGCGGCGCCAGGCCGAGCTGGTCCACGAGCGCGCCAGGCAGGCCGACATCATCATCACCACCGCCCTGATCCCGGGCCGCAAGGCGCCGGTCCTGATTTCCGAAGACACGGTCAAGGCAATGAAGCCGGGCTCGGTGATCGTCGACATGGCGGTCGAGCAGGGCGGCAACTGTCCGCTCACGGAGCTGGGCAAGACCGTGGTCAAGCACGGCGTGCACATCATCGGCGAGCCGAACCTGGCGGCCATGGTCGCGGCGGATGCTTCGGCCCTGTACGCCCGCAACGTGCTCGACTTCCTCAAGCTCGTGATCGACAAGGAAGACAAGTTCTTCATCGACCGCGAAGACGAGATCGTACGCGCCACCCTGGTGTGCGCGAACGGCGAAGTGCTGCGTAAATAAGGAAGAAGAGGGAAGCATGGAAATCAGCCATACCATCATCAACCTGATCATCTTCGTGCTGGCGATCTACGTCGGCTACCACGTGGTCTGGACCGTCACCCCGGCGCTGCACACGCCCCTGATGGCGGTCACCAACGCCATCTCGGCCATCATCATCGTCGGCGCCATGCTGGCCGCCGGCCTCACCGAAGGCATGGTCGGCCAGGTCGCGGGCACGGTCGCGGTGGCGCTGGCCGCCGTCAACGTGTTCGGCGGCTTCATGGTCACCCAGCGCATGCTGGAGATGTTCAAGAAGAAGGACAAGGGCGCCGCCAAGAAAGAGGGTGGAGCATGAACTTCATCAGCATGAACGTCGTCACGCTGCTCTACCTGGTCGCCTCGGTCTGCTTCATCCAGGCGCTCAAGGGCCTGTCCTCCCCCAGCAGCGCGCGCATGGGCAACAGCTTCGGCATCGCGGGCATGGCGATCGCCGTGCTCACCACGGTGGCCCTGATCTTCAAGCTCCAGGCCGAGCTGGCCAGTAGTGCGACCACCGGCGGCGGCATGGGCTTCCCGCTGGTGCTGCTGGGCGTGGTGGTGGGCGGCGCCATCGGCGCGGTCGCCGCCAAGCGGGTCGAGATGACCAAGATGCCGGAACTGGTCGCGGCGATGCACTCGCTGATCGGCCTGGCCGCCGTCTGCATCGCGGTGGCCGCCGTGTCCGAACCCTGGGCCTTCAACATCGCCACCCGCACCACGCCGCTGCCCTTCGGGAACCGGCTCGAGCTCTTCATCGGCACCTTCGTCGGCGCGGTGACCTTCTCCGGTTCGGTGATCGCCTTCGGCAAGCTGTCGGGCAAATATACATTCCGCCTGTTCCAGGGCGCGCCGGTGCGCTTCGCCGGCCAGCACATCCTGAACCTTCTGCTTGCCATCGCCATCATCGCTCTCGGACTGGTGTTTTGCTTCGCCGACGGCATCGAGCCGGCCTGGACCCCGTTCGTGATCATGGCCGCGCTGTCCTTCGTGCTGGGCGTATTGATCATCATCCCGATTGGCGGCGCCGACATGCCGGTGGTGGTGTCGATGCTGAACTCCTACTCGGGCTGGGCGGCGGCGGGCATCGGCTTCTCGCTGAACAACTCGATGCTGATCATCGCCGGTTCGCTGGTGGGTTCGAGCGGCGCGATCCTCTCGTACATCATGTGCAAGGCGATGAACCGCTCCTTCTTCAACGTGATCCTGGGCGGCTTCGGCGGCGAGGCATCCGTGGACACGGGCGGCGCCAAGGAACAGCGCCCGGTCAAGTCGGGATCGGCGGAGGATGCGGCCTTCATCATGCAGAACGCGGAAAGCGTGATCATCGTCCCGGGCTACGGCCTCGCGGTGGCGCGCGCCCAGCACTCGGTGAAGGAACTGGTCGACAAGCTGACGGAGCATGGCGTGCAGGTGCGCTACGCGATCCACCCGGTGGCGGGGCGCATGCCGGGCCACATGAACGTGCTGCTGGCCGAGGCCGAGGTGCCCTACGACCAGGTGGCCGAGATGGAGGACATCAACGGCGAATTCGGCCAGACCGACGTGGTGCTGGTGCTGGGTGCGAACGACGTGGTGAACCCGGCGGCCAAGGATCCCAAGTCGCCGATCGCCGGCATGCCGATCCTGGAGGCCTATAAAGCCAAGAGCATCATCGTCAACAAGCGCTCGATGGCATCGGGCTACGCGGGCCTGGACAACGACCTGTTCTACCAGGCGAACACGATGATGGTCTTCGGCGACGCCAAGAAGGTGATCGAGGCGATGGTCAAGGCGGTGGAGTAGCGGTGGAATTCCGCTTCAACGTGTTCGGCACCCTGGTTGCCGTGAGCGGAGCGGAAGGGAAGTGGCAGGCCTGGTACCTGGGTGCGGAGGGTAAGCGCCGGCCTGCCGACTTCATCGTCCCCGCGGACATCGCCGGAGACGGCCTGCGCGAGTACCTGGCGGATCTGTTCCACGAGGACGCCACGCCGAAGCACAACACGGTCGACGAACTTTCGCGACGGTAGGGTTGGCGGCTCCGCCGACCCTACCGGCGGCCGTACATCATCAGGTCGGCCAGCAGCATCCGCGCCGGCTTCACCACATCCAGCGCCGCCAGACCGAGGCCCAGCAAGGGCTGCAGCGGACCGCCGCCGATGAAGGCGCGCGCCATCGCATCGGTTACGCCGATCGTCAGCGTGCGGTCCTGCGCGCGCGCGTCCATGAACTTGCCGATGGCGGACGAATCGACCCCGCGGCCCAGTTCGCGCGCCAGCACGGCGGCGTCGCGCAGGCCCAGGTTCAGGCCCTGGCCCGCGACCGGGTGCAGGGTTTGCGCGGCGTTGCCGATGGCGACCGTGCGCGCGCTGGCGCGGGCTTCGGCGTTCAGGCCCAGGGGGAAGGCGACGCGCGGCGAGACCGCCGTGAAGCGGCCCAGGCGGGCGCCGAAGGCCTCGCCCAGCTGCGCCAGAAAGCCATCGTCGCCCAGTTCCAGCACCGAGGCCGCGCGTTCGGGGCGCATGCACCACACCAGCGCGTACTGGTGGCCGTCGCCGTCGTCCTGCGGCAGCAGGGCCAGCGGGCCTTCGTCGGTGAAGCGCTCGAAGGCGCGGTGGACCGCCGGCTGGCTTACCGTCACGCGCGCGATCAGGGCGGTCTGCTCGTAGTCGCGGCGCCGGGATTTGTCGTCCTGCTGGCCGAACACCCCGCCCTCGGCCTGCACCGCTACCCGCGCCTTCACCGTGCGGCCGTCGTCCAGCCGCAGTTCCACGCCCTCGCCCTGTTCGTCGAAGGAGGCCACCCGTGCCGGGCGCAGCACGGCCACGCCGGCGCGTTCCGCAGCGCGCGCCAGGGCGTCGACCACCGCGCCGTAGCGCGTGACATAGCCCAGCGCCGGCAAGCCGTGCTCGTGGCGGTCCATCAGGCTGCGCCCCAGCTGGCCGCGGCGCGAGACGTGGATCTGGTGGATCGGCGTGGCGGCCAGCGGCCAGGCGCCGACTTCCTCCAGCAGCTGCACGCTGCCCCAGGACAGGGCGATCGAGCGCGGGTCCGAGATCGCCTGGCCCAGCGACTTGCCGTCGACGAGCACGATGCGTTCGCCCGCCACGCCGCGGCGCACCAGGAAGGCGGCCAGCGCCAGGCCCACGGGCCCCGCCCCGCACACCGCCACGTCGACGTCCAGCGCCTCGCTCATCGTGCCTCCCGCATCAGGGTTTCGATCTCGTCCACGCCCTTGGGCGCGGCGCCGGTCAGGACCCGGCAGCCGGTGCCGGTGACGATCACGTCGTCCTCGATGCGGATGCCGATGTGCCAGTATTCTTCCGGCACGCCGGGGCCCGGGCGCACGTAGATGCCCGGTTCCACGGTCAGCGCCATGCCCGGCGCCAGCGGCCGCGAAGGCTTGCCGGCTGCCGTCACGTCGCGGTAGGCGCCGACGTCGTGCACATCCATGCCCAGCCAGTGGCCGGTGCCGTGCATGTAGAACTGCTGGTGGGCGCGCTCCGCGATCACGGCTTGCGCCGAACCGAACTTGCCCTTGTCGAGCAGGCCCAGGTCGAGCATGCCCTGGGCCAGCACGTCGACGGCGGCGTCGTGCATGGCGCTGTAGGGGCGGCCCGGCACGATGGCGGCCAAGGCGGCCGCTTGGGCCTGCAGCACCAGTTCATATAGGCGGCGCTGCGCCGCGCTGAAGCGTCCGTTGACGGGCCAGGTGCGGGTGATGTCGGCGGCGTAGCCGTCGAACTCGCAGCCGGCGTCGATCAGGACCAGTTCGCCGTCCAGCATGCGGCGGTCGTTGGCGTTGTAGTGCAGGACGCAGGCGTTCGCGCCCGAGGCCACGATGGGCGTATAGGCCGGGAACTGGGCGCCATTGCGGCGGAACTCGTGCAGCAGCTCGGCCTCGAGCTCGTACTCGGCCATGCCGGGACGCGCCGCGCGCATGGCGCGCACGTGGGCCTGGGCCGAGATGAGGGCGGCGCGTCCCATCAGGCCTTGTTCGTGCTCGTCCTTCAGCAGGCGCATCTCGTCGAGGATGCCGAACAGGTGGTGGGCGGTTCTTGGTGCGGTGACGCCGCTGCGGCCCTGGGCGCGCACGGCCTTGAGCCAGCCGGCCACCTGGGCGTCCAGCGCGGCGCTGTGGCCGAGCGCGTAGTACAGGGCGGGGACGTTGGCGAGCAGGGACGCCATCCTGGCATCGAGTTCGCCGATCGGCCAGGCTTCGTCGAAGCCGAACACGAGGCGCGCATCCTCGGGACCGTGGCGGAAGCCGTCCCAGATCTCGCGCTCGCGGTTCTTCTCGCGGCAGAACAGGATGGAGCGCGCCGGCTGCCCGCCTTGCGCGGCGACCAGCACCAGCTCGCTCTCCGGCTCGGCGAAACCGGTCAGGTAATAGAAATAGCTGTCGTGGCGGTAGGGGTAGTCGCTGTCGGCGTTGCGCGCCACTTCGGGCGCGGTCGCCAGCACCGCCACCGATCCCGGCTGCATCTGTGCGGCCAGGCGCGCGCGCCGCTCGGTGTAGTGGGCCAGGCCCACGGTCATGGCGCGACGCGCACCACCGACCCCAGCGGCGCGTTGAGTTCTTCCAGCTGGCGCACGGTGCCGACGTTGACCCACTGGCCTTCGTACAGTTCGCCGCCCACGCGGCCCAGGTCGATGTACTTGCGCATCAGGGGACCGAACTTGACGAAGTCGCCGGGCTTGATCCCCTCGAACATCTCGGGACGGTAGACGCCGATGCCGGCGAAGTTCCACTTGGACGGCCCCTCGTTCCTGAGGGTGTACATGTCGAGCGCGAAGTCGCCTTCCGGGTTATGCCAGGGATTCGGCGTGAGCCACAGCCAGGCGATGTCGCGCTTGTCTTCCGGATAAGGAATGCCCAGCATGTCCTTGTCCTTCAATGCGTCCAAGGCCTGCGAGAAGTCGAAATAGGGCGCGTAGATGTCGCCCGACACGGCCAGGAAAGGCTCGTCGCCCAGCAGGTGCAGGGCGTTGGCGATGCCGCCCGCGGTTTCCAGCGGGGCCGGCTCGTGCGAGTAGACGATGCGCGCGCCGAAGCGGCTGCCGTCGCCCAGTTCTTCCTCGATCATGTGGCCGAGGAAGGAGTGATTGATGACGATCTCGGTGATCCCGGCGCGCACCAGGTTCAGCACGTGGGTGGTGATCATCGGGCGCCCGCGCACCTTGAGCAGGGGCTTGGGGCAGGAGTCGGTGAGCGGGCGCATGCGCTCGCCGCGGCCGGCGGCGAAAATCATCGCTTTCATGGCGTGTCCGTCAGAAGGTGTAGCCGACTTGCTGGCCCTTGTTCTCGATCGCGTCGAGCAGGCGCAGCAGCGGTTTGAGTTCGGTATAGCGGTTGGCCGTCTTGCGCACGTAGTCCATCACGGTCGGCAGGTCGCCCAGGTAGTGCGGCTTGTTGTCGCGGTAGTTCAGGCGGCAGAAGATGCCGAGGATTTTCAGGTGGCGCTGCAGGGCCATGAATTCGAAGTCGCGGTAGAAGGCGTCGATGTCCGGATTGACCGGCAGGCCCACCTGCTTGGCGCTTTGCCAATAGCGCACCACCCAGTCCAGCACGATCTCTTCGTCCCACTGGATGTAGGCGTCGCGCAGGAGCGAGGCCAGGTCGTAGGTGACCGGGCCGTAGACCGCGTCCTGGAAGTCCAGCACGCCAGGGTTGTTCTGGTCGAGGAACATCAGGTTGCGGGAATGGAAATCGCGGTGCATGAAGACCTGCTGCTGCGCCAGCACGTTGGCGGTGATCGCCTCGAACACTTTATCCAGCGTCGCCTGCTGTTTCTCGTCCAGGGTCACGTTCAGGTGGCGCCCGATGTACCACTCGGGGAACAGGTTCATCTCGCGCAGCACGAAGGCGCGGTCGAACTCGGGCAGCACGCCCGGCTGGCTGGTGAGCTGGAACTTGATCAGGGCGTCGACCGCGTCCGAATACATGAAGGCCGCGTTGTCCGGATTGAGGCGCGCCAGGTAGGTGGTGGTGCCCAGGTCGGACAGCAGCAGGAAGCCGTCTTCGACCTTGCGCGCGACGATCGCCGGGGCGTTCACGCCGGCGGCGGTGAGCAGGCCCTGGACGTGGATGAATGCCGGCACGTTCTCGCGCTCCGGCGGGGCGTCCATGGCGACCAGGGTGGCGCCCAGTTTGTCACGCAGCGCGGGCGTTACGTCGTAGCGGAAGTAGCGGCGGAAGCTGGCGTCGGCCGAGGCGGGACGGCCCGATCCCACGTCCACCAGGCCGGTCGTCGCCAGCCATGCGTTCAGCTGCGCCAGGCGTGCATCCCGGTCGGCGGAAGAAGGGGAAGTTTGATACAAAGAAGACATGAAGCAGCCTGGTGAATCCGGTTGGTTGAGGTAATTCCCCTATAATAAGGGATTCATTTAAAAAATACCGCCCTTTATGGTGCACGCAGAACGTTCATGAGCTGGTTTACGGCCCAACCTTTCCCCCCGCGGCAGACGCTCGCGCTCTATGCACTGGTTTCCGCCGCGGTCCCGGCCTGGGCGCAAGGTGTTTCTCCAGCGCCACAGACCGAAGAGCAGGATCTGCCGATCGTCATCAAGGCCGAAGAAATCAACGGCCGCCCCGACCGCCAGCTGAACCTCGAACGCAATGTCGAGCTCCAGCGCGGCCAGACCGGCCTCACCGCCGATACCGCCTGCTACATGCGGGTCGAGGACGAGGTCACGGCCAGTGGCAACGTCAACATGTGGCGCTTCGGCGACCGCTACAAGGGCGACGCCCTGCAGCTGAACCTCGAGACCGGCAAAGGCTGGGTGCTCCATCCGCAATACCGTTTGCAGGCGAATAACGGCCAGGGCCGCGCCGACCGCATCGACTTCCTCGGCGAGCAGCAGGCCGTGGTGCGCGACGGCACCTACAGTACCTGCGAAGGCGCCGACCCGGACTGGTACCTGAAGTCCAGCACCCTGCGCCTGGACACCGGGCGCGACGTCGGCACCGCCGGCAAGACCGTCATCTATTTCAAGGACGTGCCGATCCTGGGCACGCCCGCGCTCTCGTTCTCGCTGTCGGGCGAACGGCGCTCCGGCTGGCTGCCGCCCTCGGTGGGCTTCGGCTCGCAGGGCAAGGCCGAGATCATGGTGCCCTACTATGTCAACATCGCGCCCAATCGCGACCTGACCCTGTACCCGCGCATGATGTTCGACCGCGGCCTGCAGCTGGGCGCGACCGGCCGCTACCTGGGCGCCACCTACAACGGCGAGACCCACGTCGAGGTGCTGCCGAGCGACCGCAAGACCGATACCACGCGCTGGCGCGCCGACTCGCTGCACAACCAGGCGATCCGCCCGAACTGGTCGTATGGCTGGAACCTGCATGGCGCATCCGACAACGAATACCCGTCCGACTTCTCGCGCACGGTCTCGGCCTCGGCCGAGCGCCAGCTGCTGCGCGAGCTGCGCACCGACTATTCCGGCCAGTACTGGAGCCTGTCCGCGCGCGCCCAGAACTACCAGGTGCTGCAGGACCCGGCCGCGGCGGCCAATCCGAGCCTGACGGTGCCGCGTCCCTACGACCGCCTGCCGCAGATTAACTTCCACGCCGGACGCTACGACGTGGCCGGCTTCGACTGGGCGGTGGACGCCGAGGCGACCCGCTTCTGGCACCCGGACCTGGTACGCGGCAACCGCGCCGTGACGGTGGCCCAGTTGAGCTATCCGATCGTGCGCCCGGGCTGGTTCGTCACCCCGAAGCTGATCGCCAACGCCGCCAAGTACGACGTCGACTACGACCACATTCCGAACGGCGGGCTGCGTGCCGACGGCAGCCGCCTGCCGACCAAGGTGTCGCGCTCGGTGGGCACCTTCTCGCTCGACAGCGGCATGGTGTTCGAGCGCGAGGGCTCGCTGTTCGGGCGCGCCGTCACCCAGACCCTGGAGCCGCGCCTGTTCTACGTCTACACGCCGTACAAGGACCAGGACGACATCCCGGTGTTCGACACCGGCCGCGCCGGCTTCAACTACGCCCAGCTGTTCAGCGAGAACCGCTACGTGGGCCTGGACCGGGTGTCGGACGCCAACCAGCTGACCGCCGCCGTGGTCTCGCGCTTCATCCAGGCGGACGGCGCCGAGCGCCTGCGCCTGGCCTTCGGCCAGCGCCTCTATTTCGAGGAGCCGCGCGTGCGCCTGCCGGGCGAAGCCCTGCACCAGAGCCGCTCGGACGTGCTGCTGGCGGCATCGGGCCGCATTTCCGAGACCTGGAGCTTCGATAGCGGCGTACAATACGACGCAACCGGCAGTAGCCTGTACAGCTCGAACGCGGGGGTGCAGTGGACGCCGGGACGGATGAAGGTGGTGAACGCGGAGTACCGTTATCAGCGTGACAGCTTCCGCAACGTGGACTTGTCGGCCCAGTGGCCGATCTCGCAACGCTGGTATGGCGTGGGCCGGATCAGCTATGCGCTCAAGTCCTACGGCGTGGGGCAGGCGACCAACCCCTCGCGGGGCGGCAAGCTGATCGAGAGCCTGATCGGTCTCGAGTACAAGGCCGATTGCTGGGTGCTCCGGATGGGGGCGCAGCGGTTCGTGACCGCGGCCCAGACCACGTCGACGCCGATCTTCTTCCAGCTCGAGCTCACCGGCCTGTCGCGCCTCAGCTTGGGCAACAACCCGCTCGAGACGTTCAACAAGAGCATCCCGGGCTATACGCGGCTGAATTCGAACGTCGGCCGCCCGTGATTGAAACATCCTGAATGAGTGCTTTCCAGATGATGCGTACTACCCGTTTGCACAAGAATACGCGAGCCCTCTCGCTCGCCGCGGCGCTGCTGTGCGCGCTCACCGCGGGCCAGGTCCTGGCCCAATCCGGCCAGGCTGCCCAGGCGACTGCGCCGGCCGCGGCCAAGCCGGGCAGCGGCTTCCTGCCGCCGGCCTCCAGCAGCGCCAAGGTGATCGACTCGATTCACGTCGTCGTGAATGACGAAGTGATCACGAAGAACGAAGTGGCGGGCCGCGTGGCCCAGGTCGCGCAGAACCTGAAGGCGCGCAACGCCCAGTTGCCGGACCAGGCCACCCTGGAGCGCCAGGTGGTCGAATCGATGATCGTCGAACGCGCCCAGGTCCAGCTGGCCAAGGAAATGGGCGTGCGCATCGATGACCGCACCCTCGACGCCACCATCGGCCGCATCGCCGAAGGCCAGCAGATGTCGGTGCAGCAGATGCGCAACCAGATGGAAAAGGAAGGCATGACCTTCGCCCAGTTCCGCGAAGACGTGCGCAACGAGATCATGCTGCAGCGCCTGCGCGAGCACGAGGTCGACAGCAAGATCCAGATTTCCGAAGCCGAGATCGATACCTACCTGACCGCCGCCAAGACCGCCGCCGCCGAGAAGGTCGAGATGGAGATCGCCCAGATCCTGGTGCGCGTGCCCGAGAACGCCTCGCCCGAGCAGATCGCCGCGCGCCGCGCGCGGGCCGAGGAAGTGTCGCGCCAGCTGCGCACCGGCGCCGACTTCGCCAAGGCCGCCGCCACCTATTCCGACGCCCCGGACGCCCTGAAGGGCGGCGAGATCGGCTGGCGCGACCCGGACCGCCTGCCGCCGCTGTTCGCGGGCGAGCTGCGTAAGCTCCAGCCGGGCCAGATCACCCCGATCATCAAGACCAATGTCGGCTTCCACATCCTCAAGATGAGCAACAAGCGCTCGCTGGCCGAGTCGACCGACAAGGCGGTGGTGCAGCAGACCCGCGCGCGCCACATCCTGATCAAGCCGACGCCGACCATGACCGAGGGCGAGGTCAAGCGCAAGCTGCTGGAGCTGAAGGAAAAGATGGCCAACAATGCCGCCACCTTCGAGGAACTGGCGCGCCTGCACTCGCAGGACGGTTCGGCCAGCAAGGGCGGTGACCTGGGCTGGCTGGAACCGGGCGACACCGTGCCCGAGTTCGAGAACGCGATGAACACCCTCAAGCTGGGCGAAGTCTCGGACGTGGTGCAGTCGCAATACGGCTTCCACCTGATCCAGGTGGCCGAGCGCAAGAGCCAGGACGTGACCCAGCAGAAGGAACGCGCCCAGGCGCGCAACGTCATCCGCGAGCGCAAGATGCAGGAAGCGATGGAAGACTGGCTGCGCCAGCTCCGCGACCGCGCCTACGTCGAGTTCCGCGAGGAGCAGTAAACCCATGGCCGCGCCGCTCGCGCCCCGGCCGACGCTTGCCGTCACGGTCGGCGAACCGGCCGGCATCGGTCCCGAGATCGCGATCAGGGCGGCGTGGGCGCTGCGCCAGCAGGCCAACTGCGTGCTGGTCGGCGACGCCGCCTTCCTGGCGCTCACCGCCAGCCTGATCGATCCAGGCATCCGCCTGTCGGCGCTGTCGACCCAGGCCCTGCGCAACGGCGGCCTGCCGCACTTCGGCCCCGAGCGCCTGGCCGTGATCGACGTGCCGCTGGCGGCCCATGTGGTACCCGGCAAGCTGGACGCCGAGAACGGCCGCGCGGTGCTGGCCACGCTCGACCTGGCGATCGAAGGCGTGGGACAGGGCTGGTTCGACGCCATCGTCACCGCTCCGCTCCAGAAGAGCACCATCAACGATGCCGGCATTGCCTTTTCCGGCCACACCGAATACCTGGCCGAGAAAACCGGCACACCCAAGGTGGTCATGATGCTGGCCGGCGCGCCCGGGCATGACCAGCCCTATTTGCGCGTGGCCCTGGCCACCACCCACCTGCCGCTCAAGGACGTGCCGGCGGCGCTGACGCCGGACAGCCTGGCGCAGGTGATCGACATCATCGACGCCGACCTGCGCACCAAGTTCGGCATCGCGGCGCCCGTCATCCTGGTCACCGGCCTGAACCCGCATGCGGGCGAGAACGGCTACCTGGGCCGCGAGGAGATCGAGGTCATCGCGCCGGTCCTGGCGGGCGCGCGCGCGCGCGGCATCGATGCGCGCGGCCCGTATCCGGCCGACACCCTGTTCCAGCCGCGCTACCTGAAGGACGCCGACTGCGTGCTGGCGATGTACCACGACCAGGGCCTGCCGGTGCTCAAGTACGCCACCTTCGGGCGCGGCATCAACGTCACCCTCGGCTTGCCCCTGATCCGCACCTCGGTCGACCACGGCACCGCGCTCGACCTGGCGGCCCAGGGACTGGGCCTGGCCGACTGCGGCAGCATGGAAGAGGCGATCCGCGCCGCCATGCAGATGGTGGCCGCATCCAAGAAGAATTAACAAGAAAGAAAGTATGAAACACGTCGCACGCAAGCGCTTCGGCCAGAACTTCCTGACCGACGCCAACGTCCTGAACAACATCATCGACGCCATCGCGCCGCGCCGCGGCCAGGCGATGGTCGAGATCGGCCCGGGGCTGGCCGCGATGACGGCGCTGCTGCTCAAGCAGCTCGACCACATGCACGTGGTGGAGCTGGACCGCGACCTGGTGACGCGCCTGGAAAAAGCCTATCCGCGCGAGCGCCTCACGGTCCACTCGGGCGACGCGCTCAAGTTCGACTTCGGCGCGATCCCGGTGCCGGAAGGGCAGAAGCTGCGCGTGGTCGGCAACCTGCCGTACAACATCTCCAGCCCGCTGCTGTTCCACCTGGCGGAGTTTACCGACCAGGTCGAGGACCAGCATTTCATGCTGCAGAAGGAAGTGGTGGAGCGCATGGTGGCCGAGCCGGGCACCAAGGCCTACAGCCGCCTGAGCGTGATGCTGCAGTGGCGCTACGACATGGAACTGATGTTCATCGTGCCGCCGACCGCCTTCGACCCGCCGCCGCAGGTGGATTCCGCGATCGTGCGCATGATCCCCAAGCGCGAACGGCTGGCCGTCGATGGCGCCAGGCTGGAACAGGTGGTGGCCAAGGCCTTCTCGCAACGCCGCAAGGTGATCCGCAACTGCGTGGCCGGCATGTTCACCGAAGCCCAGCTGGTGGAAGCCGGCATCGACCCGGGCGCCCGTCCGGAGGCGGTGACGCTGGAGCAGTACGTG
>NZ_JBAMDH010000055.1:0-25142 GCF_036961685.1 Massilia sp. DD77 | reverse complement strand
GCGAATACGCCTCCGGCCCCATCTTGCGCAGCAGCGCGATGTTCGCCTTCTGCTCCTTGGTGAACCCGCCCAGCATCTCGGCGGCCTGCTTCTTGTTCATCATCGGCTCCATGCCCACGAACATCCCGGCATGCACCAGCGCGAAGGTGCTCAGGGCAAAATCACGCACGCCGAGACCATGCCTGGCCAGCACCGCCCTGGCGCGCGGCTCGGCATTGATGGCTTTGACGTAATCATCGACCGACAGCTGGTCTTTCCCGTCGTCTTTCTCCTCCTCGTCCTTTTCCAGCTTCTTGAGCTCGGGCGCGGCGGCCTTGATCTTGGCCAGCAGCGCCGGGGTCAGCAGGAAGTGTTCCCCTGGATCGGCGGCGAAGGCGGGCGCGGCGCACAGGGAGAGCGCGACGAGCAGGGAGGCGGCAATACGGCTGGCTTTCATGGTCATTCCCGGTAGCGATTGGTATGCCGCGATTATAGGAGCGCGCACGGCCCGAAAACCGCGTCCGGCGGCGAATCCCCCCTGCGTGGTGTGGAGACGGCGCCCCTCTCGCTTACTTCCTTTTTTAGGAAGAAATCCTTCATAAAACTTCGCTTTTCCAGATGTTCGCCTTACCTTATCCTTTCATATCGGCAATACCGCTTTGCCATGAAAACAAGACTGGATACGAACATGAAACGCATACTTCTCTTTATCGCCACCAACTTCGCCATCATGCTGGTGCTGAGCATTACGGCCAGCGTGCTGGGTGTGAACAAATACCTCACCGCGAACGGCATGAATTTCGGCATGCTGCTCGCCTTCGCCGCCCTGATGGGCTTTGGCGGCGCCTTCATCTCGCTGTGGATGTCCAAGCCGATCGCCAAGTGGTCGACCGGCGCGCGCGTGATCGAGCACCCGTCCAATTCCACCGAGCAATGGCTCGTCAACACCGTCGCAGCCCAGGCCCAGCGCGCCGGCATCGCCATGCCGGAAGTCGCGGTCTACCACGGCGAGCCGAACGCCTTCGCCACCGGCGCCACCAGGAATTCCTCGCTGGTCGCGGTGTCGACCGGCCTGCTGGAATCGATGACCCAGGAAGAGGTCGAGGCCGTACTGGCCCACGAAGTGGCCCACATCGCCAACGGCGACATGGTCACCCTCACCCTGATCCAGGGCGTGGTCAATACCTTCGTGATTTTCCTGGCGCGCGTGGTCGCCTGGTTCGTCGACCAGGCCTTGCGCAAGGACGGTGAGGAAAACACGGGTCCGGGGATTGCCTTTACCATTACGGCGATCGTGTGCGACATCCTGTTCGGCATCCTGGCCAGCGTCATCGTGGCATGGTTCTCGCGCCAGCGCGAATACCGCGCCGACGCCGGCGCCGCCCGCATCCTGGGCACCCCGCGCCCGATGATCAACGCGCTGGCCCGCCTCGGCGGCATTGCGCAAGGCGGCCTGCCGAAGAACATGGCCGCCTCGGGCATCGCCGGAGGCGGTATGATGTCGCTGCTGAGCAGCCATCCGTCGTGCGAAGACCGTATCGCTGCCCTGCAACGCGCATAAGAGACAAGCAAGACACATTCACGAGGCCAGGAACCAGGTATGCGGTACGCTCCACTGTTGTTGCCAGTACTGTTTGCCGCGGCACTGGCCTTTCTCCTGCAGCACTTCCTGGGCTCGCTCGCCTGGGCCGGACTGCTGGCGGTGATCACCTGGCCGCTGCACCAGCTGCTGCTGCGCCGCGGCTGGCCTCCGCTGGCGAGCGCCACCACCCTGCTGGTGGCGCTGCTGGTGAGCTTCGTCGGCCCCTCGATCCTGCTGTTCAACGCCCTCACCAACGAGCTGGCCGGACTCGAACGCCTGCTCACCAACCTGAACCTGACCGGGGTGGCGGCGCCCACCTGGCTGTACCGCCTGCCACTCATCGCCGAGCCCGCCGTCAAGTGGTGGAACGAGCACCTGGCGGTGCCGGGCGGCCTGCGTACCCTGATCCAGAGCGGACTGGGCGACTTCATGCCCCAGCTCACCGGCGCGGCCCGCATCTGGGGCTCGACCATCCTGGCCAATGCCCTCTACCTGTTCCTGACCCTGCTGACCCTGTTCGTGCTCTACCTGCACGGCCCGGCGGTGGTGCGCTACGTGGACGGCGCCGGCGAGCGCCTGCTGCCGGCCCATTACCCACGGCTGCGCGCCATCCTGCCGCTGTCGGTGCGCGGCACGGCGCTGGGCCTGTGCTCGATCGCCGTGCTGGAAGGCGTGGTGCTGGGCATCGCCTACGCGATCGCCGGGGCGCCCGCGCCGGCATTGCTGGGCGTGATCACCGGCTACCTGGCCCTGATTCCGGGCGGGGCGCCGCTGTCCTTCACCATGGTCTCGCTCCTGCTGCTGGGTCAGGGCCATGCGGGCGCAGCCCTCGGCCTGTTCAGCTGGGGCGCGGTGGAGCTGTTCATGGTGGACAAGTTCATTCGTCCCAAGCTGATCGGCAAGCGCGTCAACCTGCCCTTCCTGGCGGTGCTGTTCGGCCTGCTGGGCGGTGTCTCGACCATGGGCGTGATCGGCCTGTTCGTGGGGCCCTTCATGATGGCGGTGCTGTTCGCCTGGCTGCGCGACGGCCGCGAAGCGGCGGCAACGCAAGCCGCGCCGGCGGCCGAGAAGCTCGAACGGATCGGCTAGAACTGCGCCTGCCCCAGCCGCGGCCGTGTCGACATGGCCACCACCGCGGAGCCCGCGGCGACGATCAGCGCATCCTCGATCAATCCACTGCGGGTCTGGCCGATGCGCGCCATGGCGCGCTTGCGGCCGGCCAGGGTCAGGTAGGCCAGCGGCACGGCGGTAGCGACCGCGAGCGCCGCACCGGCCTTTTCGCGTCCGGGCGAGGCCAGCGCGGCGCCCGCGATCCCTGCGCTCATGACGCGCGCCAGCAGTCCCAGGAAAACGGTGCGGTCGGGCGCGGATTTCATCTTGTCGCCCAGCAGCTCCCCTGCCCCCATGGCCAGGGCGCCGTATTTGAACAGGGGACGATCCAGGAGCAGGAGTTCACCGGGGGTACGGCGATGCGCCAGGCGTGCCGCCGCAAGCGTGGCCATGGGGGTCATCGATCGCGCGCTGGCGACGGCGCCGATCAGCGCGGAGGAAAGCAGGTTGCGGAAACTCATCGTGAGGGACTCCTGTGCAAGTGGAAGTGACCCGAGGCGCGCGGCGTGCAGGGCCGCCCACGTCGGGAACGCCACTCGACTGTAGTGCGGCTCCCGCCGCCGTGTCGCCACTTAGGTTTCCGCGATCGGCTCACTCACCATGGTGTGCTTGGTTCCAGCGCCGCCAAGCGAAGCTGCCACCCACGACGACAAGCATCCAGAACGCGATCGACAAACCCAGCCGCGGCCACAGGACGTCATCCAGGCCGATCAGCAAGGACAAGGGATCCCGCGCCACCGACCCTACCGGCGACACCCCTTGGCTGTCCGCGAGAAACGGCAGCGGAAAACCATAGGCCAGCACCGGGCAAAGGACGGGCATGTCCACGTTGGCGCATACCGCGCTGACACGCCCCGGAACCGCGAGCGAAAGATAGGTCAAGGCGCCTGCGGCCATGCCGGTCGTGAATAAAGTTCTGATACGGATTATTTGTCGCAACTCACGATGCATGGATCGACATCGACACTGAAAGCCAGGCCCTAGTGACGGCCGTTGCGCAATTTATGCATCTCGACCGGAAGTGCAACAAGGCCGACAGCCAGCAGTGCCGCCAGCAAAATCAGGACAAGTGCGATGAAAGAGACGTGCGTATCGCGCAAGGTTTGCATGCTCACGGTGATTGCGGCAATGCAGACGAGTAGCATCCAGCTGCGCTTCAGGACGTTCACGACAGCGGTTTTCAGCATTTTCTTAATAGTAAATTCATCGCCTGCGCTTGGCAGACCAGCATAACATTTTCCTCGCCTGGAAAAGTCACGGACCGTCACGTCCGACTCTTCCTACGCGGCCCTGGACCGTGCTCCTATTGGGCATCCGGCAAGAATGGCTAAGATCGAAGCTGTCCATCATTTACGCCAAGGAGACCATGATGAGCGATCGAAAACCACGCGCCTCGGGTGACCGTGCGCCGCCGCAGGGCCTGCGCCAGAGCGCCGATTCCGCCTCCGGCTTCGTCGCCGATGACAGCGCCGGCTACTCCAGCGTCGGCCAGAGCGAGCAGCGCGGCACCGAAGCCAGCTCGGGACGCTACACCAACTTCAACCATGCCTCGCCGGAGAGCAACGTCGGCCCTGCGGGCGCAGCCCAGTCGAGCCACGGCAATGCCGGCGGACGCGTGCCGGGCAGCACGGTGGACAAGGCCGAGGGCAGCCAGGGCCAGCAGAACCGCCAGCAAGACGAGGTCGCCATGTCCGGCGGCGGCAATCCCAGCGACGCGGCCGCCGCCGACGGCGGCATGGCGAACCGCGCCGGCACCGACGACGATTCGGACAAGCTGGGCGAGCGCCCGGGCCGCGGCGCGGAATCGTCCGGTACGTCCGGCGACGGGGCGCGCTGATCCCGGCGCACGCGGGTGCGGAAACAACACGCCGCACAAAACCGTTGAGTTTATTGAAATAGCTGGGCTATCCTGTCTAGACAGTTGGCACACAGCCAACCGCGGTATCGGGAGAGACTGTCCTATCCCCGACGGCGCCGAAGGAGCAACCACCCCGGAATCTCTCAGGCAAAAGGACCGATCCCGCGAAGTACACTCTGAAGAGTTGCCGTGAGTTCGTCGTCGCGGCACACCGAAGGAGCAAACAGCCGCAATGGCGGCTGTGAATCTCTCAGGTCCAGCACAGAGGGGGTGCCGACGCGCCGATGGCGCGCGGTCTTCCCTTGTGACGCTTTCTGTGTCTGGATTGTATGTCGACCGAATTCCTGCCTGGTGCCGCGCGCGGCGCCCCGGGCCCTTGCGCGCCCGCGCAACGCGCCCTTGCCTACCTGGCCCCTTCCCACGGCCGCCTCGCCGCGGCGCGCCGCGCCGTCCTGGTCCGTCCTAGTCCGTCCTAGTCCGTCATCTTGCCGGCCGCGGCCGCGAGGCCGCATCCACACCTTTGTCCGGCACGCCTGTGGCGTGTCCTTTGCAGCAGCAACCGACGCCCGCTCGGACTGGCGGGGAGTCGCTTTTTCATTTTTCATGGAGAGTACTAATGCAAGCTCAACAACGGCAACACGGCAAGCCGCGCGCACTGCTCGCGGCCTGGGCGCTCGGCCTCGGACTCGGCCTGGCCGCTCCGCAGGCACTGGCGCAGGCGGGCGATCCGGGCGCGGCGCGCCTCGCCGCCACCCAGCATTCAGGCGCCCTCGCCGCCGCCCAGCGCGATCTCAGCCGGTTCATCAACCACCAGCTGCAGCGCGGATCGGCGCCGGAAGGCTTCCCCTTCGACGTGCAGGACCTGCGTTCGCTGAAGGATGCGCGCATCGGCGACGGTTTCCCGGTCTACACCATCGATCCGGACCAGCTGCTGAACGGCCGCGGCAAGATGAAGAACATGGCGCGCCACGCCAACCAGTGGCGCTTCGTGGTGCTGCTGGGCGACCGTCCGATCGGACTGGCGACGGTGGAACGGCATCAGGGCCGCTTCGAGACCGTCGCCTATGGCGGCGCGGTCCTGTCGAAGGACCTCGACGCCCTGGCCGGCGTGCACGGGAACGCCGACCGCTCCAACCTGCGCCTGCTGCGCATCTACCAGGCCCGTTCCGACCTGCTCGAAGTCGAGACCGCCGGCGGCACGCGCTTCGCTCCCTTGTTTTCCGCCCGCGCTTCGCTGCCGCTGCAGCGCGCAGACGCTTTCGGCCGCCCCACCGCGGTCCTGGCCGATGAAGCCGAGCTGCTGCCGGCGCTGCGCGCCGCGGTCAAGCGCAACCTGGACGAGCACCGCTAAGACGGCGCCAACGACAATCAAGCATACGGAGACAAGCCATGAACAAGAAACACAAGACACTGAGCGGCCTGCTGGCCGCCGCCGCGCTGACCCTGGCCGCCCCGAGCGCCTTCGCCCAATGGCGGACCCTCAACGTGCCCCTGACCACCCAGGAGCACAGCCAATGGTGCTGGTCGGCCAGCAGCAAGGCCATCCTGAATCTGTACAAGAAGACCCCGAGCCAGTGCCAGATCGTGAACTGGGCCTTCGGCATCAACTACGCCTGCGGCAATTCCACCTTCAACTGGAACAGCTACGCCAACCAGCCGAATTCGATGTACGGCACGGGCGGCAGCGTGCAGAACATCCTGGCCGCCTGGGGGGTGCCGAACACCGCCTACAACGTGGCCTCGTCGTGGAACAGCGTGGTCGCCGACATCAATGCCAACCGCCCGTTCGTGATCCGCTACGGCTGGACCAATGGCGGCGGACACATCATGGCCGGGCGCGGCTACGAGACCTATAACGGCGTGAACTACGTCTACATCATGGATCCGTGGCCGGGCGAGGGCCAGACCTGGCGCACCTACAGCTCGGCGGTGTCGGCCTCCGACCACCGCTGGACCCATACCCAGCGCATGAACGTCAGCCCGGCGCTGTAAAACCGGGAGCGGGTGGGGGGCAAGCGTCAGCGGAAAATGGGGCTATCCATGCGACAATCCGGCGCATGAACCTGAACGACTACCGAGCCCTGTTTCGCGCTACCCCCTACCCCTACCTGGTGATGGCCCCCGATCTGACGATCGTCGGCGCCAGCGGGGCCTACCTGCGCTCGGTCCAGCGCACCGAGGAAGACATCGTCGGCCGCTACGTGTTCGATGCTTTTCCCGAAGATCCCGCCAATCCGGACGCCACCGATATCGCCGAGGTCAAGGCCTCGATGCTGCGCGCCCTGGCCAAGGGCGAGCCGGACACCACCGCCTTCGTGCGCTATGCGGTCGAGGTGCCGACGCCGAACGGTCCCCGCTTCGAGGAGCGCTACTGGAGCACGGTGCATACGCCGGTACTGGACGACGACGGCAAGCCCCTGCTCGTGATCCAGAACCCGGTGGACGTCACCGAACTGTACCGCTTCGACGCCGACGCCCAGGTCGCCACGCTCCAGCTCACGCCGCCCAGCGAGAGCAACGCCGGGAACTTCAACCGGGCGCAGATGCACGAGGCCTTGTCGCGCATCCTCAACAATGAACGCGAGCACCTGCGCAGCCTGTTCAACCAGGCGCCCGGTTTCGTGGCCGTGCTGATGGGGCCCAAGCACGTGTTCGAGATGGTGAACGAAGCCTATTACCAGCTGGTGGGCCACCGCGAACTGCTCGGCAAGGCGGTGTGGGAAGCGCTGCCGGAAGTCGCCGGCCAGGGCTACGAGGAATTCCTGGACCGGGTCTACACCACCGGCCAGTCCTGGGCCACGCGCGCGATGCCGATCGCGGTGCAGCGCGAACCGGGCGGCCCGATCGCCCAGCGCTACGTCGACCTGGTCTATGAGCCCTACAAGGACCAGTACGGCACGACCATCGGCATCTTCGCCCAGGGCTACGACGTGACCGACGCGGTCGAGGCCCAGGCGGCCCAGCGCGAGAGCGAGGAACGGCTGCGCGACGGCATGCACGCGGCCAAGATGGTGGTCTGGGACTGGGACTTCGCCAGCGGCGAACTGGCCTACTCCGACAACACCCTGCTGGTGCTGGGCTTCCAGCCGGCGACCATGGACGCGATCCGCGAGTACATCCACCCGGAAGACCGCGACAAGATCGCCGCCTCGCACCGCCGGGCGCTGGAAGGCGCCGGCAGCTACCAGGAGGTGGTGCGCTTCGTCCGCGCCGACAACGGGCGCCAGATCTGGCTCGACAGCCGCGGCAAGGTGCAGTTCGACGCCGAGGGGCGCCCGGCGCGCATGCGCGGGGTCACGGTGGACGTGACGGAGCGCTATCAGGCCGAACTCGAGCTGCGCGAAGCCAACCGCAAGAAGGACGAATTCCTGGCCATGCTGGCGCACGAGCTGCGCAACCCGCTGGCGCCGATCAGCACTGCGGCCGAGATGCTGCGCTTGAGCGCCGACGATCCGGCGCGGGCGCGCAAGGCCAGTGAAGTCATCAGCCGCCAGGTGAAGCACATGGTGTCGCTGGTCGACGACCTGCTCGACGTCTCGCGCGTCACGCGCGGCCTGGTGGAGCTGGAAAAGGACGACGTCGACGTCGGCGCCGTGGTGGCCAGCGCCGTCGAGCAATCGCGCCCGCTGATCGAGGCGCGCCGCCACGCGCTGACGGTCCGCGCGGAGCCGGGTGCGGCCCTGGTCCACGGCGACCGCACCCGCCTGGTCCAGGTGGTCGCCAACCTGCTGAACAACGCGGCCAAGTACACGCCCCAGGGCGGCGCCATCGGCCTCGAGGTCCGTGCGCGCGGCGGGATGGTCGCCATCAGCGTGAGCGACAACGGCATCGGCATCGATGCCGGCCTGCTGCCGCACGTATTCGAGCTGTTCACCCAGGCCGAGCGCACGCCCGACCGCGCCCAGGGCGGCCTCGGCATCGGCCTGGCCCTGGTCAGGACCATCGTCACCCTGCACGGCGGCACGGTCACGGTCGAGAGCGCGGGGCCGGGCGCGGGCAGTACCTTCACCATCGCGCTGCCGGCGATCGACGCCGGCGCGGCGCGCGCACGGACGCCGCATGCCGGCCAGGACGCCGCTGCGGCCGCGGCGCCGGCGATGCGGGTCATGATCGTGGACGACAACGTGGATGCCGCCGAGTCGCTGGCGATCCTGCTCGAGGCCCAGGGCCACGCGGTGTCGGTGCAATCCCACCCGCGCGACGCGATCGAGGCCGCGCAAAGTAGGCCACCCCAAGTGTTCATCCTCGACATCGGCTTGCCGGACATGGACGGCTACGAGCTGGCGCGCCGCCTGCGCGCCGATCCGGCCACCGCCGGGGCGCTGTTCATCGCCCTCACCGGCTACGGCCAGGCGCACGATCGCATCCTGTCACGCTCGGTGGGCTTCCATCATCATTTCGTGAAGCCGATGGATCCGGAGAAGCTGAAGCAGATATTGGCGGTGGGGCGGGCTTAGGTAGTGCAATCCTCATCCGGGGCCTGATGACCGTCGCCCCGGCGCAGGCCGGGGCCTAAGTTTGCATGCGTTATCGCTGCGCCACGAACTTGGGTCCCGGCCTTCGCCGGGACGACGGTTGTGCGGCTTACGGCAGTATGCCAGCCGGTCTTATGCCGCCTTCGCAGCCCTGAGCAAGGCCTCGATCCCCTGCGGCGCCACCGGCCGCGAGAAACAGTAGCCCTGCATCTGGTCGCAGCCGCGCGCCGACAGGATCGCCAGCTGTTCGGCGGTCTCCACGCCTTCCGCGATCACGTTCAGCTTCATCGAGTGCGCCAGCGCGATCACGGCGTTGACGATGGCCGCGTCGTCGGCGTCCTGGGTCAGGTCCATCACGAAGGAGCGGTCGATCTTGAGGCTGTGGATGGGGAAGCGCTTCAGGCTCGCCAGGCTGGAATAGCCGGTGCCGAAGTCGTCGATCGCCAGCTGCACGCCCATCTCGGCCAGGCGCGCCATGGTCTCGGTGGCGGCGGCCGGGTTTTCCATCAGCACGCTCTCGGTGATCTCGAGCGTCAGGTAGCGCGGGTCGCAGCCGGTGCGCGCCATCAGCATGCCCACCTGGTGGGCCACGTCCTGGCCCAGGAACTGGCGCGCCGACAGGTTGACGCTGATGCGCACGGGCGGCAGGCCCTGGCGGCGCCAGGCCACCTGCTGCTCCATGGCGGTGGCCAGCACCCATTCGCCGATCGGCACGATCAGGCCGGTCTCCTCGGCCAGCGGAATGAAATCGGCCGGCGACACCATGGGCTGGCCCTGCGGCTGCCAGCGCAGCAGCGCCTCGACGCCGCTGACGGCGCCGCTGCCGATGTCCACCACCGGCTGGTAGTGCAGCAGGAACTCCTGGCGCTGCAAGGCGCGCTGCAGGGCGCCCTCCATGCGCAGGTGCTCGAAGGCCTGGGCGCCCATGTCGGCCATGTAGAAGCTGTAGTGGTGGCCGCCCTGCCCCTTGGAACGGTACATGGCGGTGTCGGCGTTCTTGAGCAGGGTGGCGCTGTCCTGGCCGTCGCGCGGATACATGGCGATGCCGATCGAACCGGTCGGGAACACTTCCTGGCCGCACAGGACCAGGGGCTGGAACAGGTTTTCCAGCAGCTTCTCGGCCACGGTGGCGGCATCTTCCTCGCCGGCCAGGTCGGGCAGCACCACCACGAATTCGTCGCCACCCTGGCGCGCCACGGTGTCGCTGTCGCGCAGGGTCGAGGACAGGCGGCGCGCGATCTCGACGATCATGCGGTCGCCGGCGTCGTGCCCGAGGCTGTCGTTGACATGCTTGAAGCGGTCCAGGTCGATGAACATCACCGCCACCTGGCTGCCGTTGCGGTGCGCGTGCGCGATCGCCTGCGCAAGCCGGTCCTGCAGCAGCGCGCGGTTTGGCAATCCGGTGAGCGCGTCGTGGTTGGCCATGCGCAGCAGCGCTTCCTCGGCCTGCTTGCGGCGCGAGATGTCCTTCACCACCGAAATGAAGCGCTGGTCGCCGTGCGGGTCACGCATCACCGAGACGCTGACGTTGACCCAGACCGTGGTGCCGTCGCGCCGCATCAGGCGTTTCTCGCGCTGGTAGTCGTTGATCTCGCCCGTCTTGAGGCGCCGGATCAGGGCCAGCTCGTCGGGCAGGTCTTCCTCGCAGGTGAGCTGCTGGAAGAATCGCTGCAGCAGTTCGACTTCGGTGTAGCCGAGGATCTGCGACATCTTGCGGTTCACCCGCAGCAGGCGGCCGTCGCTCGAGAGCAGGACGATGCCGACCGCGGCCTGGTTGAAGGTCAGGCGGAAGAATTCCTCGCTCTCCTGCAGGCGCAGGCGCGCCTTGCGGCGGAAGGTGACGTCCTGGCCGATCAGGAGCAGCAGCTGGCCGCCTGCCTGCTGGGTTCGGCGGATATTGAATTCGACGTAGCGCAGGCCGTCGGCGCGTCCGTCAAGCGTCACCAGCACGTTGTCCTGGGGCGAGCCTGAACGCAGCGCCTCGCCCAGGCGCTCGCCCAGCTCGTCGCCGGGAATCAGCTGTTCGAGCGGGTAGCCGGCCGCGGCCGCGTCTTCCGGCGCGTCCAGCAGGTCGGCCATCATGCGGTTCATCGAGCGCACCCGGCGGTCGGCATCGACCACCAGCAGCCCGGCCGGCATGCCGTCGATGACCTGCTCCAGGTAATTCTGGTTCTGCAGCATGCTGCGCTGGGCCGCATGCGCGTAGGTATCCAGCGCCAGGCCCATGTCGAAGTACACGACCTTGAGCACGGCGTCGATCGCCGCAGTGCAGCGCTGCGGCTCGTGCTGCAGCCGCGACCACAGCATGTCGACGATCTCGGACAGGTATTTGCGGTAGGCGCCGATGTACCACTTGGGTTCGAGTCCGATGCGCTGGTGCGCCACGCCGACCCGCAGGCGCTCGCGGATATACGGCTCGCCGTACTCGCCGGCGGTCAGGCTGCTGAAATAGTCGGACTGCGTATGGCGCAGCGCCTGCACCGCACTGTCGTCCCCGAGCATGCCGCGGGTGTGGGCATGGCGCAGCAGGTGGTCGTAGAACTCGCCCGAGAAGCGCTCGCGCTCCTGCTCCAGCATGGCGTGCACGTCGCGCAGGGCGGCGACGTCGGCCTCGCGGAACTCCAGGAAGGCCTTGCGCGCCGCAACCTCGTCGCCGTCGAGGCCGATCTCGCGGGCAATCGCCTCGAGCATGTCCATCCCCTCCCTCATGCCTGCCTCCGCGCGCGGGCATGCCGCACTTGATTGTGCATCGTTGCGTGTCTGGTCTGGGATGTCATGGGAAAAAGCGCCTGCGGCCGGGGTCGGCGGAACGGATGGTTGGCTAAATGGCTATCTCCATTGCATCATAGCAAACCATTCACGCCCAGATCGAGTAAATACCGCGGCACTGTTGTTTATTTGCCTTGGTGGCAGCAGGGTTATTCCTCGGCAAGCTGCGACTGGCGATGCGGTTTTGAACTGACGCAATATCTTGGGTGCATAGCGGCGGGACAGTAGGCGGAGCACAAGCACCAGGAGGCATCATGTCCAGCAATCGCAGCGCCCTGCTCTGCCCCTTGTCCTCGCCTGCTCATCGGCCCAGTCATCGGCCCAGTCATCGGCCCAGTGATCGGCCTATTCATCGGCCCAGCCGCAGCAACCGGTCCAGGCCGTGGACGCCGGCCGCGCGATGACGCTCGACGCCCATGCCTACCTGGCGGCCAAGGAGCCCTACGGTCCACGCTACGCCACCTGGTTCGGCGCCCCCGAGCCGCAGCGCGGCCAGAAGGTGGGCGCGAACTTCGCGGCGATCAAGGATGCTTTCGAGACCCGGCCGCTGGCGATCGACTGCGGCTGCAACGAGCCCTATTTCGCCTACGTGTACCCGGTCCAGCCCTACAAGATCTACGTCTGCGAAGCCTTCTGGAGCGCCGCCATTACCGGCACCGATTCGCGCGGCGGCACCCTGGTGCACGAGATGAGCCATTTCGACGCCGTGGCGGGCACGGACGACCATGTCTACGGCCAGGCCGGCGCGGCCGAGCTGGCCCGGACGGCCCTGCGCGGGCGGTCAACAATGCTGATTCACATGAGTATTTTGGGGAAAACACGCCGGTCCAGGCGACGCGCTAGCATTGCGGGTTTTGAAATGCAAGCGTGTTCCGATTGACTGTCTGATTCCGTTGACATTTCGCAAAAAATGTCACAACTGACATGAATCAACTTTACATGGGAACTTGAATCCGTAAAGATCGTCAATGGGCCGCCTCCTGTACAGACAACTTGTCCGGTGCGGATCCGATAACGATGGCAGCAGCACGCCGCATAACTTTCACATACGGAGAACAGACATGAGCTTGAACGGATTCTGGAAGTCGGCAGTGGGTATGGCAGCACTCGCGATGGCCTGCGGCGCAAGCGCTGCACCAAAGGGCATCTCGATCGCAGTTGAGTCGGAAAAGCACGCACTGACCCAAAACGACGACGTCGTGGTCAAGGTGACGATGACCAACACCTCGGACACCCCGCAGTACGTGCTGAAATGGCTGACCCCATTCCAGGGCCTGGATACGCCGCTGTTCGACGTGACCCGCGACGGCGAGCCGGTCCCTTACCTGGGCCCGGTCATCAAGCGCGGCGTGCCGAAGAAGTCGGATTACTTCGTGATCAAGCCCGGCGCCTCGCACACCGTCAAGGTGGAGCTGTCGGCCCTGTACGACATGAGCGTGACCGGCGACTACAAGATCAGCTACAAGGTGGCTTCGCCGGCGCTGTTCATGAACGCCTCCGCCAAGGCCGACCGTGAAATGGAATCCAACGCCGCCACCATGTGGATCGACGCCCGCCTGCCGCGCGGCGCCACCCCGCAGGCCATCCTGGACCTGGAAGCCATGAAGCGCGACGCCGGCGTGCAGCCGGCCAGCCTGGCCTACACCAACTGCACCGCCAGCCAGCAGTCGACCATTCAACAGGCCATGGCCGCCGGCTCGGCGATGGCGAACAGCAGCAATACCTACATGAACCAGTCGTCCATGGGTCCGCGCTACACCAAGTGGTTCGGCGCCGTGAACAGCACCCGCCAGGCGACCGTGAAGTCCCACTTCGCGGCGATCAAGGATGCCTTCGACAACAAGCCGGTGACCGTGGACTGCAAGTGCAAGCAGAGCTACTACGCCTATGTGTACCCGACCCAGCCGTACAAGATCTATGTCTGCAAGGCCTTCTGGTCGGCGCCGATGACCGGTACGGACTCGAAGGGCGGCACCCTGGTGCACGAAATGAGCCACTTCAACGCCGTCGCCGGCACGGACGACCACATCTATGGCCAGTCGGGCGCCGCCAACCTGGCGCTGACCGATCCGAACAAGGCTGTCGACAATGCCGACAACCATGAATACTTCGGTGAGAATACGCCGGCGCTGAACTAATCGCTGGCGCCAGCTGACGTAGGGTGGGCGGCTACGCCGCCGACCCTACCTGACGGTATAGGTGAAACGCACCGGCTCCGACGGACTCGTGCTGACTTCATCCAGCTTGTTCACGTCTGGGAGCCAGGGGCCGGGATAGGTGATGTCGTAGGCGTGCGTGCCCTTGCGGAAGGCATAGGCGCGGGTGATGTCGATCGTGTTCAGGTGCATGGTGTGCGGCTTCACGGCCAGGTAGTCGGCCGCGGTGTAGGCGGCGCGCTTGACCATCGGGCCGGCGTACTCCACCTCCTTGCCGCCCTTCACTTCGCGCAGCTCGAAGCGCTTGCCCATCAGCTCGTCGTCGGCCGCCACTTCGCGCGGGACCCAGATGGTCTGCTCGCCATGGTTTTCGATCGTGACGCGGACCAGCACCTTGCCGCCGGTGGTTTCCACGTCCAGGCGATGGCGCACGGTCACATCCGCCTCCACGGCGCCGCTTGCACCGACCAGTCCCGCCAGCGCCAGCAGTAGTGCCGGCATACTCCGTTTGACATGCATTCGTGCTCCCATGGCCGTGTGAAATAATATTTCAGCAAGCAGGCTACCACGAAATATTCGTGCAATTCTTAAACGATGATGAAAAGCGCGACGATCAGGGGGCGAGTTCGCCGCCGGTTTCCGGCAGCGCCGCCAGGATCATGACCGCCACCCGGCGGTTGCGCGCCTGGCCGGCGGCGTCCGTATTCAGGGCCACCGGCCGGGTCGCGGCATAGCCGATTGCCGACAGCCGCGCCTCGCCCACTCCGCTGCCGATGAACAGGCGCACCACGCTGCTGGCGCGTGCGGCCGACAGCTCCCAGTTGGATGGATAGACGGTGCTGGCGATCGGCACGTTGTCCGTATGTCCTTCGACCTCGATGCGGTGGGTATCGTTCCGCAGCAGGCCGCCGACCGAGCGCAGGACTTCCTCGGCTTCCGCCTGCAGCACCGCCTCCCCCTGGCCGAACAGCACGCTCGCGTTGATCTCGACGCTGACGCCGCGCGCGTTCTGGGTCACCCGCACCTGGCCCGACTTCACCAGCGGCAGCAGGGTTGCCGACAGGTCGCGCGCCAGCTCGCCCATCTTCTCGCGCTCGCGGCGCGCCATCTCGTTGCGCTTGCGGTTGATGATGTGCGACAGCGGCAGCACCGGCTCGACCTGGGTGTTGACGGTGGTGGCGGCGCCGCGTCCGCCGAAGGCGTCGCCCAGCGCATCCGACAGCACCCGGTACTTGCCCTCGTTGACGATCGAGATCGCATACATCACGACGAAGAAGGCGAACAGCAGGGTGATGAAATCGGCGTAGGAGATCAGCCAGCGTTCGTGGTGCTCCTGAGGCTCACCGTCATCGTAGCGTTTGCGCGCCATGGCGGTGCCTCTAGTGGCGCACCAGCAGGCTGGCCACGCGCTCGTCGATCACGCGCGTGTGGTCGCCGGTGGCGATGTCGTGGAAGACTTCGAGCAGGATCTCGTACTGCGCCACCTTGTCCGCCACGATGGCCTTGAGCTTGTTGCCGACCGGGTGGAAGAACAGGTTGGCCAGCCCTACCCCGTAGACGGTGGACACGAAAGCGACGGCGATGCCCGAGCCCAGGCGCGCAGGGTCGGACAGGTTCTCCATCACGTGGATCAGGCCCAGGACCGCGCCCAGGATGCCGATGGTGGGCGCATAGCCGGCCGCCGCTTCCCAGATGCGGGCCGCCTGGCGCTGGGTGAATTCGTAGCCGTTGATCTCGTGCTCGAGCAGGCTGCGCAGCTTGTCGGGCTGGATGCCGTCGACCACCAGGCGCAGGCCCTTCTGGATGTAGAGGTCCTTCGTGCCCATGTACTGCTCCAGCGAGAGCAGGCCGTCGCGCCGTGCGGACAGGCTCCACAGCGCGATCTCGCGCGACAGCTTGTCGCGCTCGCCGCGTGGCGGGAAGAACACCCAGCGCAGCATGCGCATGCCGCGCAAGAACGTCCTGCGCTCGCTCTGCAGCAGCACGGCGCCGGCGGTACCCACCACCACGATGGCGAAGGCGGCCGGCTGGAACAGCGACGCGAAGCGTCCGCCGTCGAGCGTATGCCCGACGAAGACGCCGGCCAGCGCCAGGAGTAAGCCGATTACGCTGGACCAGTCCACAATTGCTCCCGCAGCGCCGCGCGCAAGCGCGCCACTGCCTGGGTGTGCAGCTGCGACACCCGTGATTCGCTCACGCCCATGACGGCGCCGATTTCCTTGAGGTTGAGTTCTTCTTCGTAGTACAGGCCCATCAACATCTTCTCGCGCGGCGGCAAGTTGTCGATGGCGTCGATCACGGCCTGGCGGAAGTCGGTGTCGAGCAGGCTGCGCAGCGGATCCTCGTCGTCCACCGCATAGCGGTCGAGGAAGCTGCCGTCGTCGTCGTCGCCGCGGAAGTCCTCGTAATAGACCAGCTGGTGGCCGCCGCCGTCGGACAGCAGGTCCTGGTAGTCGGCCAGTGACATCTTGAGCGATTTCGCCACTTCGGATTCGCTCGGCGGACGGCCCAGGCGCTGCTGCAGCTCGTTCATCGCCGTCTCGACCTTGCGCATGTTCTGGCGCGTGCTGCGCGGCATCCAGTCGTTGCTGCGCAGCTCGTCCAGCATGGCGCCGCGGATGCGCAGCACCGCATAGGTCTCGAACTGGGCGCCGTGGTTGTCCTCGTAGCGGTTGATGGCGTCGAGCAGGCCCATCATGCCCGCTTGTACCAGGTCATCCACTTCCACCGAAGGCGGCAGCTTGGCCTTCATGTGGTGGGCAAGACGCTTCACCAACGGCATGTGCTCCGTCAGCAAATGGTTCTTGTCCGCTTTCCCTTTGACCGTGTACATGCTTGATGCGTCGTTCTCTTATTCTGTTGTCGGGTGCCGCTTCTGCGTTGCTCTTAGTTGCCGAGGTGTGCGCCGCCCCCCTGCCTGCCGAAGCCCGGCATCGCGTGCAGCGCGAACTTGCCGGCCAGCTGGCGGAAGGCGACCGAGGCGCCCGCGAGCGGGAAGGCGTCGACCACGGCCCGGCCCAGGCGCGCGGCCCGGTGCAGGTACTCGTCGGCCGGCACCGAACCCATGGAACTGAGCTTGACGGCCAGGTAGCGCGTTGCCGCTGCTGACATATTATCGTATACCACCTTGGCTTCCGCCTCGGTCGCGCCCGTGACCAGAATGCCGAAGGGGCGGCGGCCCAGCTGCTGCGACAGGCGCTTGATCAGCGCGTACGCATTGGTGATCGAGGTGGCGCTGGTCGAGACCTGGACCACGATCTCGGAACTGGCCATCAGCGGCACCGGGAAGCTGCCGTCCGGACCTAGTTCGCCGTCGACCATCACGATGCCGGCCTGCTTGGCCAGCACGTCGAAGGTCTTGGCCAGGCGGCGGGTGTCGTCGCCGCCTTGCGGCGCGCCCATCGGCACCACCGAGAAACCCTGGGGCGCCGGATGGATCACCTGGTTGAGCGCGCATTCCTGGCGCGCCACCTGCAGCAGCGAGGCCTTGCGGTTCAGGCCCAGGCGGCGGGCGACGCCGTAATCGACTTCGCAGGCGTCGACGATCAGGACTTCGTTGCCGGTCTGGGCCAGCGAGGCGCCCAGGTTGACCAGCATGGCGCCCTTGTCGTCTTCAGGCGTGGCGGAAAGGAAGGTCACGATGCGCGGGCGCGGGCCCTGCAGCATGCGGCGCAGGCCTTCGGCCTGGTCGAAGTCGAAACTAGCCAAGGGACACCTCGCGCAGGCTGCGGTCGTTCAGGGAACCAGCGCCGGACATCATCATCGGCAGGTCGGCGTCGCCGAATTGCGAGGCGGCCGCGCGGTTGTTGCGGAAAGCGCGGTCGATCAGCATGGCGCGGTCGGCCAGGTGCAGGTCTTCCGGCACGCGCTGGCCGTTCGAGATGTAGTGCAGGTTGAGCTTCTGGCGGATGACGACGTCGAGCACGTTGCCGATCGAAGCGGCTTCGTCGAGCTTGGTCATGATGCAGCCGGCCAGGCCGCTGCCCTGGTAGGCGCGCACGACTTCGTTCAGGGTCTCGTTGGTCGAGGTGGAATTCAGGCACAGCAGGCGCTTCACGTCGGCGCCCGATTCGCTCAGCATGGCCACCTGCTCGGTCACCATCTGGTCGCGCTGCGACATGCCGATGGTGTCGATCAGGACGGTGTGCTTGTTCTTGAGTTCCTTGAGTGCGATGCGCAGGTCGGCCTCGTCCTTCACCGAGTGCACCATCACGCCCAGGATCTTGCCGTAGATGCGCAGCTGCTCGTGGCCGCCGATACGGTAGGCGTCGGTGGTGATCAGGGCCAGCTTGTCCGGGCCGTGGCGCATCACGCAGCGCGCGGCCAGCTTGGCGGTGGTGGTGGTCTTGCCGACGCCGGTCGGGCCGACCAGGGCGAACACGCCGCCACGCGACAGCAGGTCGTCTTCGTTGGCGATGGTGGTCAGGTTACGCGCCAGCACGGTCTTGATCCAGCGCAGCGCCTCGGCCGCGTCCTTGGTGGCCGGCATCTTCTCGATTAGGTAGCGCGCCAGGGTGGCCGAGAAACCGGCGGCCAGCATCTCGCGCAGCACGGCGGCCTTCTGCGGCTCGCGCTGGGCGGTGGCGTTCCACGACAATTCGGCCAGCTGGGTTTCCATCAGGCCGCGCATGGCGCGGATCTCGTTCATCATGCCGCTCATCTCGGCGGCGGCCGATTCCTTGGCCTGGGCGATGGCGGCGCTCATCATCGACGTCATCGCGGCCATGTCGAAGGCCGGCTCCGGGGCCGGGGCGCGGCGGTTGGCGTAGGTGGGGGCGGACTGGGCGAATTCGGAAGCGGCTTCTTCCATGCGGGCCGGTGCGAAGGCCGGGGCCGCCTGTTCCATGCGGCGCGCGGCGAACACCGGGGCCGGCTCTTCCATGCGGCGCGGCGCGAAGGCGGGCGCATAGGCCGGGGCGGCCTGGGCCAGCGGTTCCGGATCGGCGAAGTGCTGGAAGTGCGGCGCCGGCTGGGCCATTTCCGAATCGAGCGAAGGCGAGGCCAGCGAGGCCACGTCGTCGTTGTCGAGCGCCAGGATTTCGACCACGCCGTCGACCGGGCGGTTGGAGAGGATGACGGCGTCAGGACCGAGGGCCTCGCGCACCTTGCGCAGGGCATCCCGGGAAGTCGCCGCCGTAAATTTCTTCACTTTCATCTTATTCTCCGCACTTCAATGTCTGACTCGCCGTGGGCGCAATGGCCCTTCCATAGCAAGCATTATTGTCGATGCCGTCAGGAAACGATCGCGGGAACAAGATGGGGAAACCGGGCCAATTCGGCCCTCCGGATCTTCGGCGGCTACGCCGCACGCCGGTTTCTCGGCCGCAAACATGGCCGCTTACACAATTCAGGGACAAACCTCTTGTTGCAATTGTAAGAGCAGGAAATCCGGTGCATACTGAAGACGTAGCGCACAAGGTCGCAGTCATGGAAAGGGCAGCCGATGAAATCACGGATACCGAAGCGTCAATCGCGGGCGCCTGATGTTGTCGCGTTCATCGACCATTGCTGCGCCGCCGTCGACAACAGCATCCCCCTGCTGCGCACCCTCTTCCTGGCCGCTGGCCTCGGCGGCGCCCTGCTGCGCGCCGGCGCCGTGGCGGACTTCCTCTTCCTTACCGGCCTGTTCCTGCAGTTCTCGATCTGGTTCCAGAACTGGTGGCTGCGCGAACCCAGCTGACTTTACAACGCTGAAACAGCAAGGCGCGCACGGGACTGGTGTCCGGTGCGCGCCTTGTCGCTTCCGGTGACGCGGCCTCGTGGCCGCGCCGCCTGAGCCCTTACATCTGCGCGCCGACCAGGCTGGTCACCCGGATGGTCTTGGTTTCCGGGATCTCCGCATGCGACAGCACCTTCAGCTGCGGCACGGCGCGGCGCAGGAAGCGCGACAGCAGCACGCGCAGCGGCGCCGGCACCAGCAGGACCGGGGTCAGGCCCATCTGTTCCTGCTGCTGGGCGGCATTCGCCGCCTGCTGGGCGATGGTGTCGGCCAGGCCCGGCTCGATGCCGGTGCCGTCCCCGCCCGCGCTCATGGCGCCCATCAGCAGGCGCTCGAGGCGGTTGTCCAGGGTCATCACCGACAGCTCGTTGGTACCCGGGAACAGCTGCTGCACGATCGCGCGGCCCAGCGCCACCCGCACCATCGCCGTCAACTCGCCCGGATCCTGGGTCTGGCTCGCATATTCGGACAGGGCCTCGATGATGGTGCGCATGTCGCGGATGTGCACGCCTTCCACCAGCAGGCTCTGCAGCACCTTCTGGAGGGTCGACAGCGGCACCATCTTTGGCACCAGCTCCTCGACGAGCTTCGGGGTGTCCTTGCCCAGGTGGTCGAGCAGCGCCTGCACTTCCATGCGGCCCAGCAGTTCCGAGGCGTGGGTCGTGATCAGGTGGTTCAGGTGGGTCGCCACCACGGTGCCGGCATCGACCACGGTATAGCCCATGCTCTGGGCTTCGTCGCGCAGGGCGGCGTCGATCCAGATCGCCGGCAGGCCGAAGGCCGGATCGGTAGTGACCAGGCCCGGCAGGGTGCCGCTGGCCATGCCGGGGTTGATCGCCAGGAACTGGCCGTTCATCGCTTCGCCGGCGCCCACTTCGACGCCCTTGAGCGTGATGCGGTAGGCGGAAGGCTTGAGTTCGAGGTTGTCGCGGATGTGCACCGGCGGCGCCAGGAAGCCGACTTCCTGGGCGAACTTCTTGCGGATGCCCTTGATGCGCTTGAGCAGCTCGCCGCCCTGGGTCTTGTCGACCAGCGGAATCAGGCGGTAGCCGACTTCCAGGCCCAGGGTGTCGACCGGCATCACGTCCTGCCAGGTCGCTTCCTCGTTCTCGGCCGGCGCCTGGGTGGCCGCCGCGGCCTGGTCGGCCGCCGCGGCGGCCGCTTCCTGGACCGGCTTTTCCCTGGCGCGTTTCGACAGCATGTAGCCGCCGGCCAGCAGGGCGCCGCCCAGCAGCAGGAAGACCAGGGTAGGCATGCCCGGGATCAGGCCCAGGCCGAAAATGATGCCGCCGGTGATGTACAGGGTTTCCGGGCGGGACAGCAACTGGCCGGTCAGCTGCGAGCTGATGTCCTGGTCGGTCGCCACACGCGACACCACCATACCGGCCGCGATCGAGATGATCAGCGAGGGCAGCTGGGCCACCAGGCCGTCACCGATCGCCAGCAGGGTGTAGGTGGTGGCGGCGTCGCCGACCGCCATGTCGTGCTGCACCACACCGACGATCAGGCCGCCGATCACGTTGATCAGGGTAATCATGATGCCGGCGACGGCGTCGCCTTTCACGTACTTCGAGGCACCGTCCATGGCGCCGTAGAATTCGGCTTCCTGGCCCACTTCCGCACGGCGCTGGCGCGCCTCGGCTTCACCGATCAGGCCGGCGTTCAGGTCGGCGTCGATCGCCATCTGCTTGCCCGGCATCGCGTCCAGGGCAAAGCGCGCGCCCACTTCGGCGATACGGCCCGCACCCTTGGTCACGACCGAGAAGTTAATGATGGTCAGAATGACGAACACGACGATACCGACCGTGTAATTGCCGCCAATCAGGAAGTGGCCGAAGGCCTCGATCACCTTGCCCGCGGCCGCACCGCCGGTATGGCCTTCGGTCAGCACAATACGGGTAGAAGCGACATTGAGCGCCAGACGCAGCATGGTCGTCACCAGCAGGATCGCCGGGAAGGCGATGAAGTCGAGCGGCTTGACCGTGTAGAGCGCGGTCAGCAGCACGATCACCGACAGGGCGATGTTAAACGTGAAAAACACGTCCAGGACGAAGGCCGGCAGCGGCAGGATCATCATTGCCAGCAGCAGAATGATCAGGAAAGGCGCGGCCAGTGCGTTGCCGCCCCGCGCGCCGAGGCCGCTCATCCAGGCGGGCAATTTCATGCTGTTCATTGCATCACTCCATCATTCGAATCGGGGCGCGCGGCGCGGCGGCCAGGCTGCTGGAAAGCGGGATCGTGCGGGTCCATCTCCGGCGGCACCGCCAGCTTGCTCGGGCGGTCCGGGTAAGCCCCGTCACCCTTCTTGAAGGCGCGCAGCTGGTAGACATAGGCCAGCACTTCGGCCACGGCCGAGTACAGCTTTTCCGGGATTTCCTCGTCGATGTCGGTGTGCTTGTACAGCGCACGGGCCAGGGCCGGGGCTTCCAGCATCGCGATCTTGTGCTCGGCGCCCAGCTCGCGGATCTTGGCGGCGACCTCGTCCACACCCTTGGCGACCACGCGCGGCGCGCCTTTCTGGCCGTCGGCGTACTTCAGCGCCACCGCGTAGTGGGTCGGGTTGGTGACGATCACGTCAGCAGTAGGCACATTCTGCATCATGCGGCCGCGCGCCATCTCGCGCTGCATCTGGCGAATCTTGCCCTTAATCTGGGGATTGCCGTCCGATTCCTTGTGCTCCTGGATCATTTCCTGGCGCGTCATCTTCATCTTGTTGTTGTAGTGCCAAAGCTGGTAGGGGCCGTCGATCAGGGCCACCACGCCCAGGGCGCCGACGATGAACAGGAAGGACTTGGCGATCATCTCGCCGGCATGGGCGCTGCCGGCGTTCAGCGGCTCGACCGCCAGGCCCAGCATCGCTTCCTTCTGGCCCATGATGACGACCCAGGCGACCGCGCCGACCAGCACGGTCTTGGCGATCGCCTTTAGCAATTCGATCAGGGAATTGGTCGAGAACATGTTGCCGATGCCCTTGATCGGGTTCAGCTTCATGAAATTGGGCATGAATGCCTTGGACGAGAACAGCCAGCCGCCGATCAGTAGGGGCGACAGCAGCGCCACCAGCATGATGGCGCCGGCGATCGGCAGGCAGGCCAGCATCACGTTCAGCACGTCGTCGAAGATGCGCTCGAGCAGGATGTCCGGGTTGTAGATCTGCTCACGGTCGAGCGAGAGGCCGGAATGCAGGGTGGCGCCGAGGCGGCCCACCAGCGAGCCGCCGAACATCCACAGGGTGGCGCCGGCGGTCATCAGGACGGTAAACGTGGCGATTTCACGCGATCGGGGAACGTCGCCGTCTTCGCGCGCTTTCTCTAGCCTTCTGGGTGAGGCCTCTTCCGTCCGTTCCGCGTCGCTGTCTTCCGCCATCCAACCACTCCTGAGTTCGCCGCGCCTTTACCCCGCGCGAAACAGATTATCGGTGGTATTGCCGTACGTCCATATTCGAAACAGGCGGAGAAAGTCCCGCTTATTCGCGATCCTCATTCCTCTGGCGGCGCGCAACAATGGCGTGTCGATGACAGAATGCCCACCGTGCGCGCCGGGAAATGCACTAGCCTGCTGTGTAATGGACAGGACTGGCCGCCAGGCGGCCGGGTGAAAAGGAAGGAGAGGACCGGCCGCCTACAGGCTGCGGCGGACGAAGGAAGTGGCCGGCTGTTCGAGGGCGATGTCCGGCAGGCCCTTGGCCGGCTTGACGCCCTTGCCTGCCGGGACCGGCTGGGTGCGCACGCGCTGGATCTGGCGGCGGCGCGCGCGCCAGGCCGAGGCCACCAGTCCGTACACGGCCAGGTAGAGGGCGAAGCTGGCCGCCGCGCCCTGCATCAGGATCTCCGGCGAGTCGGCAAAGCGCACGGCCAGCAGCGCCGGCACCAGGGCCACGCCCCAGGAAAACGGCGACACGCAGGCATTGCGCAGCGGCGCCGGCAGGCGGCGCAGGTAGTGCGCGGTAATCGTGGTCTTGATCAGGCTGTGCAGGTGCCAGCTGTCCGGATGGCCCGGGTGGCGCCGGCACCACAGGCGGCGCACGATCGTGAACAGGGTTTCGAACACGGGATAGGCGCAGGCCAGCAGCGCGGCCCAGGACGACACCGAAGGGTTGCGCTGGACCAGCATCACGGACATCCAGGCCAGCAGGAAACCGAGCAGGTAGGCGCCGCCGTCGCCGAGGAACAGTTTGCCGAACGGGAAATTCACGAGGAAGAAGCCGGCCGTCACGGCGCAGACCAGGAAGCACAGCTGGGCCAGGTGCACGTCGCCGGCGCCGAGCGCGATCAGGCCCAGTGCGCCCATGCCGATCAGGACGGTGCCGCTGGCCAGGCCGTTGAAACCATCGATAATGTTGACTGCGTTGGCCACCCCGCCCACCGCGAAGGCGGTGAAGGCCACCGAGAACGGCAGCCAGGCCAGCAGCGCGTCGAGCGGCGCCAGGCCGCTGGCCTGCAGGCTGATGTCGGTCAGGCCCCAGCAGACGGCGCCGCTGGCCATGGTCGCCAGCAGACGCGCGCGCACCGACACGTTGCGGGTCAGGTCTTCCGCCAGGCCGAACACGAAGGCCGGGAGGGCCGCCATCAGTACCGGGAGCAGCAATTCCTGCTGCGGTTGCGGCAAGGCCCAGAAGGCGAGCCACAAGCCGGTCATGATCGCGGCGCCGCCGATGCGCGGGGTCGGGGTGATGTGGAATTTCTGCACGCCGTGCGTGGCGTCGAGCGAAAAGCGTCCATGCCAGCGCGTCGTGAAGACGAGCAGCAGCGAACTTATCAGCGAAACGGCGAAGCCGATCTCGAGGCTGGCAAATGACAGATCAATAATACTCATAGAACCACTTTGTTAACTCGTCAATTCTATCGCATTTCTAATTCGCCAACGTCGAGCCGTGCGCCGCGTGCTTTGACGCAATCTGCATATGCCCGGGCCGCAAGCCCTTGATTGTTCGAGAACAATCGGACAATTCTAGGGAGCTTGCGGCCTTTCAATCAATCGCACAGAAACTTCTCCTAATATTCCTGACAATTTGTTACAACTTTCTACCGTCCTAATGCGCTGTTAATAAGTTTTTCGACAACAGGAGAGAACAGGAATGAAACAGCGTAGTCAAAATAATAAAAGGCGTTTTCTTTTTGTCATTTTCTGTTCGATCCTGAGCGCGGCTGCTTTCGGCCAGGGGGATGTTCTGGACGCCCGGGCGCGCCTGGCCGAGGCCGAGACCCGGCAGGCGCTGGCCGAAGCCGAGCGCGCCGAGCTGCTGGCGCGGTTGCCGCCGGCGCAGGCCAAGCCCCTGAGCGGCGCCATCGACACCCGCCAGTTCGGCGCCGCCGGCCTGGCGCGCGCCTTCGACCTGGCGCTCGCGCTGGCGGCCGAGGTCTGCGCGGCCCTGCCGCCGGACCGTTCCACCCTGCTCTACGACCCGGCCACGGTGCAGGGCATGGTGGCGGCGCGCAGCGTCGAGGGCGCCCTGGTGCGCCTGGGCGAGGACCTGGCCGCGCGCAACCGCGAG
>NZ_JBAMDH010000054.1:0-25450 GCF_036961685.1 Massilia sp. DD77 | reverse complement strand
AGCGCGTATGACGAGCTAAGGGTTAAAATTTGCGCCTGGCAGCACAAATATTGCTAATTCTGCTACAAACCCTCTGCAAAGGCAGAGGTATCGCTTATCCCGGACAGCAGTGCGCCTTCGCGGGGAGTCATAGGCGCCAGTGGCGCGTATGACGGTGCTGAGCGTAGTGGTGGTAACTGCGCTATCAGATGGCCGCCAGCGCCCGCCTCAGATCCTCGCGCTGGTCCTCCACATGCTCGATCCCCACCGACAGCCGGATCAAGCCATCCCCGATTCCCAGCTCCGCCCTGCGCTCCGCCGGAATGCTCGCATGCGTCATCAGCGCCGGATGCTCGATCAGGCTCTCCACCCCGCCCAGGCTCTCCGCCAGGGTGAACACCTCGCAGCGCTCCAGGAAGCGCCTCGCTCCGGCCAGGTCGGTATCCAGGTCGATCGACACGATCCCGCCGAAGCCGTTCATCTGCCGGCGCGCCAGCGCATGCTGGGGATGCGACTCCAGCCCCGGATAGTGGACCTTGCCTACCTTGGGCTCGCGTTCCAGCCACTGGGCCAGGGCCAGCGCGTTGGCGCTGCTGCGCTCCACGCGCAGGGCCAGGGTCTTGATCCCGCGGAGCACCAGGAAGCTGTCGAAGGGGCCCTGGATCGCGCCCACCGCGTTCTGGATGAAGCCCAGCCTTTCCGCCAGCGAGGCATCCTGGCCGACGATGGCCACGCCGCCGATCACGTCCGAGTGGCCGTTCATGTACTTGGTGGTCGAGTGCACGACGATGTCGATGCCGCATTCCAGCGGACGCTGGACGATGGGGCTGGCGAAGGTGTTGTCGCACACGGTCAGGATGCCGCGCGCCGTGCACAGCGCGGCGATCGCGCGCAGGTCGGCCAGCTTGAGCATGGGGTTGGTCGGGGTCTCGACCCACACCAGCTTGGTCTCGGGGCGCAGCGCGGCCGCCAGCGCGTCCGGATCGGCCAGGTCGACATAGGTGAAGGTATGGCCGGCGCTGTCGCGGCGCACGCGCTCGAACAGGCGGTAGGTGCCGCCGTACATGTCGTCGCCCGCCACGATGTGCGAGCCGGCCGGCAGCAGTTCGAGCACCGCCGCGATCGCGGCCAGGCCGGAGGCGAAGGCGAAGGCCGCGCTGCCGCCTTCGATGTCGGCCACGCAGCGCTCCAGCGCCCAGCGGGTCGGGTTGTGCGAGCGGCCATAGTCCAGGCCCTTGTGCACGCCCGGGCTCTCCTGGCGGAAGGTGGAGGTGGCGAAGATCGGCGGCATCACGGCGCCGGTGCTCGGCTCCGGCGCCTGGCCGCCATGGATCACGCGGGTGGCGATATGTTTCTTCGATTCGGTCATGAAAGCGTCCTTCGGAGATGATTGAGCAGGTCGAAGCGCGTGATCAGGCCGTAAAAGCTGGGGCCGTCGGTGATCACCGCGGTCAGGCCGCGGTCCAGCACTTCGCGCAGCTGCTGCATGCCGGCGCTCGGGTGCAGGGTCTGGAGCTGGGCCGTCATGGTGCTCGACACCGGCGCGCCGAAGCGTCCCGGCTCGGTGGTTACGTGGTGCAGCAGGTCGGATTCGTCGATCAGGCCCACCAGCCGGCCTTCGTTGTCGATCACCGGCATCTGCTGCAGGTCGGCGCTGCGCATGCGGTTGAAGGCGGTGAGCAAGGTGTCGTTGGGCGACAGCGAGATCACTTCGCCGGCGTCGTAGCGGCGGCCGATCAGGTCGCGCAGGTCGCCCAGCCTGGGCCGCTGAATCAGGCCCTGGTCGACCATCCAGCCGTCGCTGTAGACCTTGGTCAGGTAGCGGGTGCCGGTGTCGCACACGAAAGTGACGACGCGCTTGGGCCGCGTCTGTTCGCGGCAGTAGCGCAGGGCCGCGGCAAGCAGGGTGCCGGTGGACGAGCCGCCCAGGATGCCTTCCTGCTGCAGCAGCAGGCGCGCCGTGTTGAAGCTTTCTTCGTCGGGAATGGTGTAGGCCTTGGTCACGCGCGACAGGTCCGCGATGCCGGGAATGAAGTCCTCGCCGATGCCTTCCACCGCCCACGAGCCGGCATCCTTCGACAAATGGCCGGTGTTGACGTAGTCCGCCAGGATCGAGCCCTTGGGGTCGGCCAGGATGAATTCCAGGTGCGGCTGGGTTTTCTTGAAATAGTGCGACAGGCCGGTGAGGGTGCCGGAGGAGCCGACGCCGACCACGATGGCGTCCAGCTTGTGGTTGGTCTGGTCCCAGATCTCTGGGCCGGTGGTGTGTTCGTGGGCCCAGGGGTTGGCCGGATTGTTGAACTGGTCGGCGAACCAGGCGCCGGGTATTTCCCTGGCCAGGCGCGCCGCGTAGTCCTGGTAGTACTCGGGGTGGCCCTTGCCGACGTCGGAGCGGGTCAGGTGGATCTCGGCGCCGAGCGCCTTCAGGTGCAGGATCTTTTCCGCCGCCATCTTGTCGGGGACGACCAGCACCACGCGGTAGCCCTTGATGCGCGCCACCAGCGCCAGGCCCAGGCCCGTATTGCCTGCGGTGGCCTCGACCACCGTGCCGCCGGGCTGGAGGTGGCCGTCATGCTCTGCCTTTTCGATCATGGCCTTGCCGATGCGGTCCTTGATGGAGCCGCCGGGATTTTGCGATTCGAGTTTCAGGAAGAGCTGGCAGGGGCCGGTGTCGATGCGGGTCACTTCCACCAGCGGGGTATCGCCAATCAGTGAAAACAGGGCAGCCTGAGATGCGTGTTGCATATTGCCTCCAATGAGCCGGACCCCGACGGGTCAGGATGCGGCGCCTCGTGGGACGCCTTGACGCGACAAGCCAGCGCCGGGTGCGCACCAGCCATGGTAAAGAAAATACTATACGGCTTTTGGAATTCGTGGTGTTGAAATAAATTCAACTATGCTTCGTTGGATTGCGCATAAGAAACTTCGTCAGCCCTGGGATTTCAAGCGCCGCCACAAGGTCGTCCGGCTGATGCCGAGATGGCGCGCCGCCAGGTCGCGCTGGCCGCCGAAACGGGCCAGCACTTCCTCGATCGACTCGCCCGCGGGCGCCGGAGCGTCGAACTGGATCGCCTGGGCCGCACCCGCCTCCCGCCGCGCCAGTTCCGGCGCCACCGACAGCAGGAAGCTCGGCGTCAGGGCCTGCAAGGGCTCCGCCGCCAGGAACAAGGCCAGGCGCTCGGCCAGGTTGCGCAGCTCGCGCACGTTCCCCGGCCAGGCATAGGCCTCCAGCAGCGGCGCGCAGGCGCCGATCTCGGCATGCAGGTTGGGATGCGGCCGCGCATCCAGCGCCGCCATGGCGTGCTTGAGCGACCATTCCGCGAGCGGGGCGATATCCTCGACCCGCTCCCGCAGCGGCGGCAGGCTCAGCCTGAGCACGGCAAGCCGGTAGAACAGGTCGGCCCGGAAGCGCCCCTCGCGCACGCGCGCCTCCAGGTCGCAATGGGTGGCGCTGACCACGCGCACGTCGATCGGTACCGGCCGGGTGCCGCCCACCCGCATCACCTCGCGCTCTTCCAGCACGCGCAGCAGGCGGGTTTGCAAGGCTAGCGGCATCTCGCCGATCTCGTCGAGGAAGAGGGTGCCGCCGTTGGCCGCCTCGAACAGGCCGGCGTGGCCGCCGCGGCGCGCGCCGGTGAAGGCGCCTTCCTCGTGGCCGAACAGTTCCGACTCGAGCAGCGATTCCGCGATCGCGCCGCAGTTCACGGCCACGAAAGGCCGCCCGGCGCGGCGCGGGCCTTCGCGGTGGATCGCCTGCGCCACCAGTTCCTTGCCGCTGCCGGTCTCGCCCTGGATCAGCACCGTCGCCGGCGAGCGCGCGTACAGCACGACGGTCTGGCGCAGCCTTTCCATGGCGGCGGAATCGCCGCGCAGGTCGTTCAGTCCACGGCGCGCGCGCCGCGTGTCGCTGGCCGCGGGACGGCGGCCGCGGTTCGCTTCCAGCATGGTCAGGCGCGCCAGTTCCAGCGCGTCGTCGAAGGCCTGGCGGATCGATGCCGCCGAATACAGGAAGACCCCGGTCAATCCGGCTTCCTCGGCCAGGTCGGTGATCAGGCCGGCGCCGACGATCACCTCGATACCCGCGGCCTTCAGTTCATTGATGCTGGCGCGCGCATCCTCCTCGGTCACGTAGGTGCGCTGGGCGATGTCGACGCCGAAGGTCGCCGCGAATTCCGCCAGTTCGGGCAGGGGCAGTTGATAGCTGACCACGCCGATGCGCGGCGAGACGCGGCGCGCCCGCACCAGCGCCTGCATCACATCGAAGCCGCTCGCCTTCGCCACCACCACCGGCACCGACACCCGGCCGCGCAGGTAGGCGGCATTGGAGCCGGCCGCGATGACCACGTCGCAGCGCTCGTTCGCCATGCGTTCGCGGATGTGCTTCGCGGCTTCGTCGAAGCCGAGATGCAGCGGTTCGATCGACGCCAGGTGGTCGTATTCGAGGGTGATGTCGCGGAACAGGTCGGAAAGACGCGAGACCGACACCGTCCAGATGACGGGCTTGTCGCCGCCGTCCGCGGGGCTGCGGGTGGAATAGCTCATGCGCGCAGTGTAGAACATTTCGGCGCCGGTGTTTCAGCCGGTGTTTCCTTTTGCAACGCCGCGGCCCGTGTCAGAAACGCGTAAGGGAGCGTAAGAATGAGGTAAGCGCGCCGCCGTAGGATGCCCCTCAACCTGCAAGGTATGCACCGCACAGGCACGACAAAAACTTGAGGAGACACAGATGGACCAAGACATCGTACGGCGGGTCAAGAACGACCCCGACTACCGCAAGCTGGTCGCGGCGCGCTCGCGTTTCGGCTGGACACTTACCTGGGCAATGATGATCGTGTACTACGGCTTCACCGTCCTGGTCGCGTTCAACAAGGAATTCATGGGCAGCCGCATCGGCGAAGGCGTGATGAGCTGGGGCATTCCAATCGGCCTGTTCGTCATCCTGTTCACCATCGTCATCACCGGCCTCTACGTGCGCCGCGCCAACAGCCAGTACGACGAGCTGACCGACGCCATCAAGGCGCGCGTCGCCAAGAAAGAAAAGGTGGCCGCATGAAGACCCTGACATCCTTCGGCGCATTGGCCCTGCTGGGCGCCGCCGGCGCCGCATCGGCCGCGCCCGACCTCGGCCAGGCCGCCAAGCAGGCCACCAACTGGACCGCGATCAGCATGTTCGCGATCTTCGTGGTGCTGACCCTGTTCATCACCAAGTGGGCCGCCGCCAAGACCCGCTCGGCTTCCGACTTCTACACCGCCGGCGGCGGCATTTCCGGCTTCCAGAACGGCCTGGCGATCGCGGGCGACTTCATGTCCGCCGCGTCCTTCCTGGGCATCTCGGCCGCCGTCTTCCTGGACGGCTTCGACGGCCTGATCTACGCGATCGGCTTCCTGGTCGGCTGGCCCGTCATCACCTTCCTGATGGCGGAACGCCTACGCAACCTGGGCCGCTACACCTTCGCCGACGTCGCCGCCTACCGCTTCCACCAGAAGCCCATCCGCGTGTTCGCGGCGTCGGGCACCCTGGTGGTGGTCGCCTTCTACCTGATCGCCCAGATGGTCGGCGCCGGCCAGCTGATCAAGCTGCTGTTCGGCCTGGAATACTGGATCGCCGTGGTCCTGGTCGGCATCCTGATGATGGTCTACGTGCTGTTCGGCGGCATGACCGCCACCACCTGGGTGCAGATCATCAAGGCCGTGCTGCTGCTGTCGGGCGCGTCGTTCATGGCCTTCTCGGTGCTGGCGCAGTACAACTTCAGCCCTGAAAAACTGTTCGCCACCGCGACCGAAGTGCACGCCAAGGGCGACTCCATCATGGGGCCCGGCAGCTTCATCAAGGACCCGATCTCGGCCATCTCCTTCGGCATGGCGCTGATGTTCGGCACCGCCGGCCTGCCGCACATCCTGATGCGCTTCTTCACCGTCCCGAGCGCGAAGGAAGCGCGCAAGTCGGTGCTGTGGGCCACCACCTGGATCGGCTACTTCTACATCCTGACCTTCATCATCGGCTTCGGCGCCATCGTCCTGGTCGGCACCAATCCGGAATTCAAGGACGCGGCCGGCAAACTCCTGGGCGGCAACAACATGGCGGCGGTGCACCTGGCCAAGGCCGTGGGCGGCGACGTCTTCCTGGGCTTCATCTCGGCGGTGGCCTTCGCGACCATCCTGGCGGTGGTGGCCGGCCTGACCCTGTCGGGCGCCTCGGCCGTGTCGCACGACCTGTACGCCACCGTGTTCAAGAAGGGCAAGGCCAACAGCGCCGACGAGTTGAAGGTCTCGAAGATCACCACCATCGCACTGGGCGTCATCGCCGTGCTGCTGGGGATCGCGTTCGAGAAGCAGAACGTCGCCTTCATGGTGTCGCTGGCCTTCGCGATCGCCGCTTCGGCCAACTTCCCGGTGCTGTTCATGTCGGTGCTGTGGAAGGACTGCACCACCCGCGGCGCCACCATCGGCGGCTTCCTGGGCCTGGCCTCCGCGGTCGTGCTGACCATCGTGTCGAAGTCGGTGTGGGTCGACGTGCTGGGCAATGCGGCGCCGATCTTCCCGTATGCCTCCCCGGCCATCTTCTCGATGTTCGCGGGCTTCTTCGGCATCTGGTATTTCTCGATCACCGACAAGAGCCCGCGCGCCGCGATCGACAGGGCGGGCTTCGAAGCGCAGGAAGTGCGTTCCGAAACCGGTATCGGCGCGGCCGCCGCCTCGGCCCACTGATCTCCCGCTTCCGTTTGAAACCCCGCCGCGGCGGGGTTTTTTTATGCCTGATAGTGTTTCATTTTGTTTTCGCATGTTTCATAATGAAACATTACTGAAACCTCGGGGAGCGCCCGAATGCCGCAAGTCCTTGAAATCCAAGGCAGGGCGGGGTGGCACGTCCTTTGCATTAAGGTAGCCCGACACCCCCAACACGCATCAGAAAAGGACCAAGAATGAGCCAATACTCCGCAGGCGCCGCCTTCCGCAAGGCCGTCCAGGAAGAATCCCCGCTGCAGGTCATCGGCGCGATCAACGCCAACCATGCGCTGCTGGCCAAGCGCGCCGGCTACCGGGCGATCTACCTGTCGGGCGGCGGCGTGGCTGCCGGTTCGCTGGGCCTGCCAGACCTGGGCATCTCCAGCCTCGAAGACGTGCTGATCGACGTGCGCCGCATCACCGACGTATGCGACGTACCGCTGCTGGTCGACATCGACACCGGCTTCGGCGCCTCGGCCTTCAACGTCGCGCGCACCGTGCGCAGCCTGATCAAGGCCGGCGCGGCCGCCTGCCATATCGAAGACCAGGTCGGCGCCAAGCGCTGCGGCCACCGTCCGGGCAAGGAAATCGTCAGCCAGGGCGAAATGGTCGACCGCGTGCGCGCCGCCGTCGACGCCCGCACCGACGATCATTTCGTGATCATGGCGCGCACCGACGCGCTGGCCGTCGAAGGACTGGACGCCGCGATCGAACGCGCCGTGGCCTGCGTCGAAGCCGGCGCCGACATGATCTTCCCGGAAGCCATGACCAGCCTGGAGATGTACAAGCAGTTCGCCGACGCCGTGAAGGTGCCGGTGCTGGCCAACATCACCGAATTCGGCTCGACCCCGCTGTTCACCGTCGAGGAACTGGCGAGCGCCAACGTGGGCCTGGTGCTGTACCCGCTGTCGGCCTTCCGCGCCATGAACAAGGCGGCCGAGAACGTGTACGAGGCGATCCGCCGCGACGGCACCCAGAAGAACGTGATCGACACCATGCAGACCCGCGCCGAGCTGTACGAGCGCATCGACTACCACAGCTATGAGCAGAAGCTGGACGCCCTGTTCGCTGCAAGCAAAACCAAATAATCGAGGAGACCTCACGCATGAGCACCACCAACGACACCCCGACCTTCAAGCCGAAGAAATCCGTCGCCCTGTCCGGCGTCACCGCCGGCAACACCGCGCTGTGCTCGGTCGGCAAGTCGGGCAACGACCTGCACTACCGCGGCTATGACATCCTCGACGTGGCCGGCCGCTGCGAATTCGAAGAAATCGCCTACCTGCTTGTGCACGGCAAGCTGCCGACCGCGGCCGAGCTGAAGGGCTACAAGGCCAAGCTGAAATCGCTGCGCGGCCTGCCGCAGGCGGTCAAGAGCGCACTCGAAGCGCTGCCGGCCGGCGCCCACCCGATGGACGTGATGCGCACCGGCGCCTCGGTCCTGGGTTGCGTGCTGCCCGAGAAGGAAGACCACAACCTCGCCGGCGCGCGCGACATCGCCGACCGCCTGATGGCTTCCTTCGGCTCGATCCTGCTGTACTGGTACCACTACAGCCACAACGGCAAGCGCATCGAGGTCGAGACCGACGACGACTCGATCGGCGGCCACTTCCTGCACCTGCTGCACGGCGTCAAGCCGCCGCAGGAATGGGTCAAGGCGATGCACGTCTCGCTGATCCTGTACGCGGAACACGAGTTCAACGCCTCGACCTTCACCAGCCGCGTCATCGCCGGCACCGGCTCGGACATCTACTCGGCCGTCACCGGCGCGATCGGCGCGCTGCGCGGCCCCAAGCACGGCGGCGCGAACGAAGTGGCGCTGGACATCCAGAAGCGCTACGAGAACGCCGACGAGGCCGAAGCGGACATCCGCAACCGCGTGGCCAACAAGGAAGTCGTGATCGGCTTCGGCCACCCGGTGTACACCATCAGCGACCCGCGCAACGTGGTCATCAAGGAAGTGGCGCGTTCGCTGTCGCAGGAGGCGGGCTCGATGAAGATGTTCGACATCGCCGAGCGCCTGGAATCGGTGATGTGGGAAGTCAAGAAGATGTTCCCGAACCTGGACTGGTTCTCGGCCGTGTCCTACCACATGATGGGTGTGCCGACCGCCATGTTCACGCCGCTGTTCGTCATCTCGCGCACGTCCGGCTGGGCCGCGCACATCATCGAGCAGCGCATCGACAACAAGATCATCCGCCCGAGCGCGAACTATGTCGGTCCCGAGGACCTGAAGTTCGTGCCGATTGAAGAGCGCAAGTAAATCAAGTACCACTAGCCCAAGAACCGTCACCCCCGCGGAGGCGGGGGCCCAAGTTTGCGTGAGCAGCCTGCCGGCAGACTTGGGTCCCCGCCTTCGCGGGGATGACGGTGCAGAAGCTGGCTAATCAAGCGAGCACCGTCATGAACACCAATCACCGCAAACCCCTCCCCGGCACCGCCCTGGACTACTTCGACACCCGCACCGCCGTCGACACCATCCAGCCCGGCGCCTACGACACCCTGCCTTACACCTCGCGCGTCCTGGCCGAGAACCTGGTCCGCCGCTGCGACCCGGCCACCTTGACCGACTCGCTCAAGCAGATCATCGAACGCAAGCGCGAGCTCGACTTCCCCTGGTTCCCGGCGCGCGTGGTCTGCCACGACATCCTGGGCCAGACCGCCCTGGTAGACCTGGCCGGCCTGCGCGACGCCATCGCGCTGCAAGGCGGCGACCCGGCCCTGGTCAACCCGGTGGTCCCGACCCAGCTGGTGGTCGACCACTCGCTGGCCGTGGAATGCGGCGGCTTCGACCCGGACGCATTCGCCAAGAACCGCGCCATCGAGGACCGCCGCAACGAAGACCGCTTCCACTTCATCGAGTGGACCAAGAAGGCCTTCCAGAACGTCGACGTGATCCCGCCCGGTAACGGCATCCTGCACCAGATCAACCTCGAGCGCATGTCGCCGGTGATCCAGGTGCAGGACGGCGTCGCCTATCCGGACACCCTGGTCGGCACCGACTCCCACACCCCGATGGTCGACGCCCTGGGCGTGATCGCGATCGGCGTGGGCGGCCTGGAAGCCGAGAGCGTCATGCTCGGCCGCGCGTCGTGGATGCGCCTGCCGGACATCGTCGGCGTCGAGCTGACGGGTAGACCGCAGCCGGGCATCACCGCCACCGACCTCGTGCTGGCGCTGACCGAGTTCCTGCGCAAGTCCAAGGTCGTGTCGACCTACCTCGAGTTCTACGGCGAAGGTGCATCAAGCCTGACCCTGGGCGACCGCGCCACGATCTCGAACATGGCTCCGGAATTCGGCGCCACCGCCGCGATGTTCTACATCGACGAGCAGACCATCAAGTACCTGCGCCTGACCGGCCGCGAGGAAGAAACCGTCAAGCTGGTCGAGGCCTATGCCAAGGAAACCGGCCTGTGGGCCGACGGCCTGAAGAACGCGCAGTACGAGCGCGTGCTCTCTTTCGACCTGTCGACCGTGGTGCGCAACATCGCCGGTCCGTCGAACCCGCACAATCGCGTCCCGACTTCGGAACTGGCGGCGCGCGGCATCGCCGTCAAGGTCGAGAACCGGGTTGAGAATGGAAATGGCCTGATGCCGGATGGCGCGGTCATCATCGCCGCCATCACCAGCTGCACCAACACCAACAACCCGCGCAACATGATCGCCGCTGGCCTGCTGGCGCGTAACGCCAACCGCGCGGGCTTGAATCGCAAGTCCTGGGTCAAGAGCTCGCTGGCGCCGGGATCGAAGGCCGTCGCCCTCTACCTGGAAGAAGCGGGCCTGATGCCGGAACTGGAAAAGCTGGGCTTCGGCGTCGTCGCCTTCGCCTGCACCACCTGCAACGGCATGAGCGGCGCGCTCGACCCCACTATCCAGCAGGAGATCATCGAACGCGACCTGTACGCCACCGCCGTCCTGTCGGGCAACCGCAATTTCGACGGCCGCATTCACCCCTACGCCAAGCAGGCCTTCCTGGCGTCGCCGGCGCTGGTGGTGGCCTATGCGATCGCGGGCACCATCCGCTTCGATATCGAGAAGGATGTGCTGGGCGTCGACGCCGCTGGCCGCGAGGTCCGCCTGGCCGACCTGTGGCCCTCGGACGCCGAGATCGACGCCGTGGTCGAGGCCAGCGTCAAGCCCGAGCAGTTCCGCAAGGTCTATACCCCGATGTTCGCGCGCGTCGCTGATGACGGCAGCAAGGTCAGCCCGCTGTACGACTGGCGCGAGATGAGCACCTACATCCGCCGTCCGCCGTACTGGGAAGGCGCGCTGGCCGGGGAGCGTAGCTTGGCCGGCATGCGTCCGCTGGCGGTCCTGGGCGACAACATCACCACCGACCACCTGTCGCCCTCGAACGCGATCCTGCTCGATTCCGCCGCAGGCGAGTACCTGGCCAAGATGGGCCTGCCGGAGGAGGACTTCAACTCCTACGCGACTCACCGCGGCGACCACCTGACGGCGCAGCGCGCGACCTTCGCCAACCCGACGCTCAAGAACGAGATGGTGGTTGATGCCATGGGCAATGTGAAAGCGGGTTCGCTGGCGCGCATCGAGCCGGACGGGAATGTCACGCGCATGTGGGAAGCCATCGAGACCTACATGGAACGCAAGCAGCCGCTGATCGTGATCGCCGGCGCCGACTACGGCCAGGGTTCCTCGCGCGACTGGGCGGCCAAGGGCGTGCGCCTGGCGGGCGTGGAAGCGATCGTGGCCGAAGGCTTCGAGCGCATCCACCGCACCAACCTGGTGGGCATGGGCGTGCTGCCGCTGGAGTTCAAGCCGGGCGTCAACCGCGTGAGCCTCGGCATCGATGGTACCGAGACCTTCGACGTGATTGGCGCCCGCACTCCGCGCGCGGACCTGACCCTGGTCATCCACCGCAAGAACGGCGAGAAGCTCGAGGTGCCGGTGACCTGCCGTCTCGATACGGCCGAGGAAGTGGCGATCTACGAGGCGGGCGGCGTGCTGCAGCGCTTCGCGCAGGATTTCCTCGAGTCGTCGGCCAGCAAGGCGGCAGCCTAACCCGTAGGGTGGGCGGCTTTGACGCCCACCCTACAAGAATCGGAACCCCAATGACTCACACTTCCCAAATCAAGATCCCCGCCACCTACATGCGCGGCGGCACCAGCAAAGGCGTCTTCTTCCGCCTCGACGACCTGCCCGAGGCGGCCCGCGTCCCCGGCCCGGCGCGCGATGCGCTCCTGCTGCGCGTGATCGGCAGCCCCGACCCCTACGGCAAGCAGATCGACGGCATGGGCGGCGCCACCTCGAGCACCAGCAAGTCGGTGATCGTCTCGAAGTCCAACCGCCCGGACCACGACGTCGACTACCTGTTCGGCCAGGTCTCGATCGACAAGCCTTTCGTCGACTGGAGCGGCAACTGCGGCAACCTGTCCTCGGCCGTCGGCTCCTTCGCCATCGGCAGCGGCCTGGTCGACCCGCAACGCCTGCCGCAAGACGGCGTCGCCGTGGTGCGCATCTGGCAGGCCAACATCGGCAAGACCATCGTCGCCCACGTGCCGGTGACGAAGGGCCAGGTCCAGGAAACCGGCGATTTCGAGCTCGACGGCGTCACCTTCCCGGCAGCCGAAGTCCAGCTCGAGTTCATGGATCCGGCGGCGGAAGAAGAGGGCGCCGGCGGCGCCATGTTCCCGACCGGGAACCTGGTCGACGAGCTGGAAGTCCCCGGTGTCGGCACCCTCAAGGCCACCATGATCAACGCCGGCATCCCGACCATCTTCGTGAACGCCGAGGCCATCGGCTACACCGGTACGGAACTGCAGGAAGCCATCAACGGCGACCCGCGCGCGCTGGCGATGTTCGAGACCATCCGCGCCCACGGCGCCCTGCGCATGGGCCTGATCGAGAGCATCGAGGACGCGGCCAAGCGCCAGCACACGCCCAAGATCGCCTTCGTGGCCAAGCCCGCCGACTACGTCGCCTCCAGCGGCAAGCAGGTGGCGGCCGGCGACATCGACCTGCTCGTGCGCGCGCTCTCCATGGGCAAGCTGCACCATGCGATGATGGGCACCGCGGCCGTGGCGATCGGCACCGCCGCCGCGATTCCCGGCACCCTGGTCAACCTGGCCGCCGGCGGCGGCAAGCGCACCGCGGTGCGCTTCGGCCACCCGTCGGGGACCTTGCGCGTCGGCGCCGAAGCGGTCGAAGCCAATGGCGAATGGAGCGTCAGCAAGGCCATCATGAGCCGCAGCGCGCGCGTGCTGATGGAAGGCTGGGTGAGGGTTCCGGGCGACAGTTTCTGAACTTGTCACCCCCGCGATGCTTTCCGGTTGTAGAGTTGGCGGCATTTCTAGTTTATGATTGCCGAATTGCAATAGTTCAGAACACCGGACACGCCAACGGACCGACCCGCAAGCATCGATGGACCGACTACCGACTTTCCCACCGTTCGCCGGCCCGGCGGACGGGCCCGGCGCACGCCCCTGCGACCACGAGCAGCCATCCCAGGAGGCGGCGGACCTGTGCCGCATGGTCCTCGAGCAGCGCGCCATCCTCGAGAACGCGCCGGTCGGGATCGTATTTACGCTCCCCGGCCAGATCAAGTCCTTCAACCCGCGCATCTGCGAGATGTTCGGCTACGGCCAGGAAGAGCTGCTGGCCCTGAAGCCGCTGCAGGTGTTCCCCTCCACCGAGGCCTACCAGGAGCTGACCGCCGAGGCCTACGCGCTGCTGGCCTCCGGCGGCCTGTACGAGCGCAGCGAGCAGCAGTTCCGGCGCCGCGACGGCAGCCTGTTCTGGGCGCGCCTGCGCGGCCGCGCCGTCGATCCGCGCCAGCGCGAAGCGGGGACGATCTGGATCGTCGAGGACGTGACCGAGACACGCCAGGCGATGAACGAAGTGCAGGCCATCATGAGCAATGCCTCGGTCGGCATCATGTTCACCCGCGACCGCGTGATCCGCCGCTGCAACCCGGCCTTCAGCGCCATGTTCGGCTACGCCGCAGCGGAAGCGGTCGGCCAGTCGACGCGCCTGCTCTATCCGGACGAGGAAGCCTTCCGCGGCATGGGCGAGCGCGCCTATCCGCAGCTGTCCGGCGGCAAGTCCTTCCGCGCCGAGACCACCATGCTGCGCCGCGACGGCGCGCCGATCTGGGTGCAGCTGATCGGCTACCAGGTCAATCCGCTCGATCCGGACCAGGGCACGATCTGGATGCTGGAAGACCGCACCCGCGAGAAGCAGGACGAGCAGTCGCTGCGCGATGCGCTGATGGAGAACCGCGCCATCCTCGACAACGCGGTGCTCGGCATCGCGGTGGTCGAGCAGGGGCGCACCCTGCACTGCAACCGCAAGATGGAAGAGCTGTTCGGCTGTGCCGCGGGCGAGGTGGACGGCGCCACCGTGCGCGCCCTCTATCCCGACGACGCCAGCTTCCAGGCGGCGCGCGCGCTGGCCGCGCCCGACTTCGCCGCCGGCCGCGTGCACATGGCTGAACACCAGCTGATGCGGCGCGACGGCACCCGCTTCTGGGCGCGCCTGTCCGGCCGTCCCTTCGACGCGGCGCGGCGCGGGCGCAGCGTGTGGCTGGTGGACGACGTCACGGCCCAGCGCGAAGCGGCCGACGCCATCCGCCGCGCGCGCGACGAGCTCGAAGTGCGCGTGGCCGAGCGCACCGCCGAACTGGCGGGCGCTAACGCGCTGCTGCAGGACGAGATCGTGGAGCGGCGCCAGGCCGAGGCGCGCGTGCACCACATGGCCTACCACGACAGCCTGACCGGCCTGCCCAATCGCGCGCTGCTTTCGGACCGGCTGGACTGCGCGATCCGCGGCGCCCAGCGCAGCGGACACAAGCTGGCCCTGATGTTCATCGACCTGGACCGCTTCAAGAACATCAACGACTCGCTCGGCCACCTGACCGGCGACCACCTGCTGCGCGAAGTCGCCAAGCGCCTGGTGGTGGCTGTCCGCGCCAGCGACACCGTGGCGCGCCTGGGCGGCGACGAATTCGTGGTGCTGCTGCCGGACATCGCGGACGGCGAGGAATGCCGGCTGGTGGGCGACAAGATCATCGAGGCGCTGTCCTCGCCTTTCCCCTTCGAAGGGCGCAGCCTGCACATCTCGCCCTCGATCGGCATCTGCGTCTATCCGGACGACGGCAGCGACGTCGAGACGCTGATGCGGCATGCGGACGCCGCCATGTACCACGCCAAGGGCGCGGGCCGCAACAACTACCAGTTTTTTACCCAGCGCATGAACCAGGCGGCGTCGCGCCACTTCGAGCTGGAATCGAGCCTGCGCGGCGCGCTGGCGCGCGAGGAGTTCGAGCTGCACTACCAGCCGATCATGTGCACCGCCACCCGCCGTCCGTGCGCGCTGGAAGTGCTGCTGCGCTGGCGCCGGGACGGTGGGGCGCCGGGTTCCACCCTGATTGGGCCGGACGAATTCATCCCGATCCTGGAAGACAGCGGCATGATCGTGCCGGTAGGCGAGTGGGTGATCCGCAGCGCCTGCGCCCAGCTGATGCAGTGGGAGCGTGAAGGCCTGGACGTGGTGCCGCTCGCGATCAACCTGTCGGCGCGCCAGTTCATGCACCATGGGCTGGTCGAGTCGATCCAGCGCATCGTGCGCGACACGGGCATCGATCCGCGCCTGGTGGAACTCGAGATCACCGAGACCGCGCTGATGCAGCACGGCGGGCAGACGCTCGAGACCCTTCGCCAGATCAACGCGATGGGCATGTCGCTGTCGATCGACGACTTCGGCACCGGCTATTCGAGCCTGGCCTACCTGAAGCGCTTCCCGGTCAGGAAGATCAAGATCGACCGCGCCTTCGTGCGCGAGCTCGATGCGAGCGCGGAAGACCGCGCCATCGTGGCGGCGGTGATGGCGCTGGCGAACAGCCTGCAGCTGTCGGTCGTGGCCGAGGGCGTGGAGACGGAATCGCAGTATGCGCTGCTGCGTTCCTTCGGCTGCCAGTTCGCGCAGGGCTACCTGTTCGCGCGGCCGCTGCCGGCGGGGCAGGTGGGCGCGTTCCTGGTCGGCTGAACGCGTCGGCGGCGAAGCCGCCAACCCTACCGTAGGGTCGGCAGGTCTCCTGCCGACGCGTCCGACCGCCGCTGGATCAATCCTCGATCGTCGCGATCACCGGCGTATGGTCCGAGGGCTGTTCCCACTTGCGCGGCTCGCGGTCGATGACGCAGGCGGTGCAGCGCCTGGCCAGCTTTTCCGACAGCAGGATGTGGTCGATGCGCAGCCCGCGGTTGCGGCGGAAGGCCAGCTGGCGGTAATCCCACCAGCTGTATTGCTTCTCGGGCTGCTCGAACAGGCGGAAGGCGTCGGCCAGGCCCAGTCCCATCAGCTCCTGCAGCGCGCCGCGCTCCGTCAGCGAGAAGTGGATGCGGCCTTCCCATTCGGCCGGGTCGTGCACGTCGCGCGCATCCGGCGCGATGTTGTAGTCGCCCAGGATCGCGAACTGCTCGTGGGCGCGCATCTCGGCCGCCACCCATTCCTGCAGCGCCTTCAGCCATGCCATCTTGTAGACGAACTTGTCCGAGCCGACTTCCTGGCCGTTCGGCACATAGGCGCAGATGAAGCGCACGCCGCCGATGGTTGCCGCCAGCAGGCGCTGCTGCTCGTCCTCGAAGCGCGGATTGTTCTTCATCACGTCCTCGATCGGCAGCCTGGACAGGATCGCCACGCCGTTATACGTTTTCTGGCCCGTGTAGGCCACCTGGTAGCCGGCCTCGTTGATCTCCGCCAGCGGGAACTTGTCATCGGTAAGTTTGGTCTCTTGAATGCAGAGCACGTCGACCGGATTGGCGGCCAGCCATTGCAGCAAGTGAGGGAGGCGGACTTTGAGGGAGTTGACGTTCCAAGTGGCTATTTTCATTGATGAAGGTTCGAGGATGAGATGAACAAGGACGGCTGAAGCCGGCAGTATACGCTGCCGGCTGCGGCGCGTGGGCCGATGGGCAATCGGCTGCCGCGGAGAGGATGTCGAATTCTCTTACAAGCTGGGCAGGATAAAGCGTATGCATTCCGCTAAGCCCTTGTTTTAGTTGGCAGGGTGCTTGGAGGCACGCAATATGCTTTATGTGCCTTCACATGTTTCACTGAAAGTCATCTTGCTGCTTTGGCAGAAAGGATGCGCAAGGAAATCGAGCGCGCCGGATTCTTGCTCGGGCGTTATACTAGAGGGCTGCGTGCAAGACATATTTATGCGGCGCGTGTAATGTGAGTAGATTTGCAGTAATATTATGCAAAATACAACAGACGAAATCGCAATAACTTAATAGAATAATAAAATTAATTGCTTCTTCTGTCGGATCGCGATATAAAGACGTTCGTCAAACAATAAACGCCGTGATGTCGCATTTAACGATGTTGCATTACGGGAACAAATGTGTTGCGATGAGGCAACTTAAGTTGTATGATCTGTAGATTGTTAGAAGCGTGTTCGGCTGCCGGCTAACGCAGGCGGCGTCTGTGCTGTGAGTGCAGTGGTGCTATTTGGAAGACATTTCGATAGTGGACAACCCGAACGCAGATTTGAAAAGGACTGAAATGCGCAATGCTTTCGAAGCATGGGCCCAGCGCGAAGGCCATATCGTTCGCCGCCGGGAAGACAAGCCCGAGGAATACCTCGTTTATGAAACTCAACGCCGCTGGGTAATCTGGCAGGCCGCACTGGCCCACGGCGCCAAGACCGCCGCCGAGGCGCCGGCGAAGTTCGTGAAGGAGCCGGAGGCGAAGCCGATCGCGATCGCGCCGGACGAAGCATCGGTGCGCAATCGCGTACTGAACGAGGTGCTGGATGCGTTCAGCGAGCTCGACGAGGCCGCCGGCATGGAAGGCGTGCTGAAGGTCATCCAGGGCCTGAAGAAGAAGCAGAAGGCGCTGGCTGAAAAGGCCTGATGCGCTACCGCCACTACAAGGGCGGCATCTACGAACTGGTCGCTGAGGCCGTGCTGGAAGCGGATCACACGCCCGTCATGGTCTATCGCGGCCAGGACGGGAAGGTGTGGGTGCGTCCCACGGCGGCCTTCTTCGAGACCGTCGAGCTCGACGGCGCCGCGGTGCCGCGTTTTGCGCCGGTCGCCTGACCGGCCGTCCTCCCGTGCGCCTACAGTTTGCGCCGCGTTCTGCCGTTAAGGGAGAATGAGGCCAACGAGGTGCATTCCATGTTCGACCATTTCCGCCTGACCGCCGTCGCCGCCTTCGCCCTGCTGGGCGGATGTGCGACCCTGTCCGACTCTCCCTACCAGCAGCTCGAGCTGCACACCATCCTCGAACACCGTGAAGTCGCCGGCGTCGGCTGCCTGCTGAGCAACGACATGGGCCGCTGGTACGTGGTCGCACCGGGCCGGGTGACCATCACCCGCAGCGCCCAGCCCTTGCACGTCACCTGCAAGAAGGAAGGGAAGGGCAGCGCGGCCGAGGTCGTGCAGTCGCGCGCGGATACGGCCAGCCTGATGGGCAACGTCGTGATCAGCGCGGGGCTGGGCTATTTCATCGACCGGCATTCGGGGGCGGGGTATGCGTATCCGCAAATGCTGACGGTGCTGATGCAGCCGGCGGCGCCGGATGCGGCGGAGGCGGGGGAGCGGGCGGTGGAGGCGCGGATGTTCTGATCCGACGCTCTAAACGGTTTCTGTGGTGTGCCGAGAAACTTGGGTTCCCGCCTGCGCGGGAATGACGTGCTCATGCAGCGGGCAGAGGTAGAGCCAACGTTTAAGCTGGCCTTCAGACCGTCATTCCCGCGCAGGCGGGAACCCAAGTTCGCATGTAGCCCTCCAGCGTAAGAAAAAACAGCCCCGCAAGCGGTAAGGCCGTTCAGTTAGACGCACAAATAAACGTCGTCCCCGCGAAGGCGGGGACGACGGTTTTTAAGCTAATAGTTGAACAATTTCGCCTTAACTGAACGGCATTACCCGCAAGCGGGGCTGTTCTACTTCCGAAATATTATTTCACCAAGCCCTGCCCGGTGAAAGAATCTTTCACACGCGATTCATCAGGAAAGTGGTCAGCAGCGGCACCGGACGGCCGGTCGCGCCCTTGGCCGCGCCCGATTTCCAGGCGGTGCCGGCGATGTCCAGGTGGGCCCAGGTGTACTTGCGGGTGAAGTTTTCCAGGAAGCAGGCGGCGGTGATCGAAGCCGCGCCCGGGCTGCCGATGTTGGCCAGGTCGGCGAAGTTGGACTTCAGCTGCTCGTTGTAGATCTCGCCCAGCGGGAAGCGCCATGCCACGTCGCCCGCCTGCTTGCCGGCGTCCAGCAGTTCCTCGGCCAGCGCGTCGTGCGCGTCGTCGTGGCGGGTGAACAGGCCGCTGGTGTGGTGGCCCAGGGCCACGATGCAGGCGCCGGTCAGGGTCGCGATGTCGACCACCGCGGCCGGCTTGAAGCGCTCGGCGTAGGTCAGGGCGTCGCACAGGATCAGGCGGCCTTCGGCGTCGGTGTTCAGGATCTCGATGGTGGTGCCGCTCATCGAGGTCACGATGTCGCCCGGCTTGGTGGCGCGGCCGGACGGCATGTTCTCGCAGGCCGCCACGATGCCGATCACGTTCAGCTTCAGCCCCATCTCGCCGATGGCGCGGAAGGTGCCCAGCACCGAGCCGGCGCCGCACATGTCGTACTTCATCTCGTCCATGTTCGGACCCGGCTTGAGCGAGATGCCGCCGGTGTCGAAGGTGATGCCCTTGCCTACCAGGACCACCGGCGCATCGTTCTTCTTGCCGCCCATGTGCTTGAGGACGATGAACTTCGGCGCTTCGTCGCTGCCCTTTGCCACCGACAGGAAGCTGCCCATCTTCAGGGCTTCGAGCTGCTTGCGCTCCAGCACTTCGATCTGGAAGCCGAACTCGCCGGCGAGGTCGCGCGCGGTGTCGGCCAGGTAGCTCGGGGTGCAGACGTTCGGCGACAGGTTGCCCAGTTCCTTGGTCAGGTTCATGCCGTTGGCGATCGCGGTCGCCTGCGCCAGGGCGCCCTTGAGCTGGTTGGCTTCGCTGGCGGCGATGGTGATCTTGCGCACGCCGGCCGGGACAGGATCCTTCTTGCTCTTCTGCGCATCGGTGCGGAATTCGGCCTCATTGGCGCCGATCACGAGTGCGCGCAGCGCCCAATTGATGTCGCGGTCTTTCACATCCGCCATCGGGAATGCGATAATGGCATCCTGGGCGCCCAGGGTGCCGAACACCTTGAGGGTGGCGCTCACGGCGCTGCTGAAATTTTTCTCGGTGACGGCATCGTTCGAGCCCATGCCCACCAGCAGCACGCGCGCGGCGCTCACGCCGGCCACGCCGCGCAGCAGCAGGGTGGTGCCGGCCTTGCCGCTGATGTCGCCGGACTTGAGCGCGGCGCTGATCTCACCGTTGACGTCGAGGGCTTGCGCGGCCGCCGACAGCTTCTTGTTCTCGAACACCGCCACTGCCACGCAGCCGGTTTTCGCGGCGGCCAGGGTGTTCTTGGTGTCGAATGCTTTTATGCTAAAGTCCATTTGATTCTCCATGTATTTTCGCGGCGCGCGGTCGGATATCGATTCCGCCATGCTTACAGCCGTGCCTAACCTGCAATTATAACTATTGAATGATCTTCCGACGCGCTCTGCAACGTGAAATGGCCTCTTCGGCCGGCGCCACCTTCACGGTGCTCTTCACCGTACTCGTCACCTGGACCCTGATCTCGGTTCTCGGCAAGGCCGCCGGAGGCAAGGTCGCGTCGAGCGACGTGCTCGCGCTGATCGGGTTCGCGGTGCTGAATTATCTGCCAACCATCCTGATCCTCACCACCTTTATTTCGGTGCTCGCCGCGGTCACGCGCAGCTACCGCGATTCCGAGATGGTCGTTTGGTTTGCCTCCGGCATGTCGCTGGCGCGCTGGATCCGCCCGGTGCTCACCTTCGGCCTGCCGATGGTGCTGCTGGTCGGGACCCTGTCGCTGGTGGTGACCCCGTGGGCCAAGCTGAAAAGCACCGAATTCGTCGAACGCTTCCAGAAGCGCGAAGACCTCAAGCGCGTGGCCCCCGGCCAGTTCCGCGAATCGAGCTCCGCCGACCGCGTGTTCTTCGTCGAGCGCAGCACCGAAGGCGCGACCGTGGTGCAGAACGTGTTCGTCAACAGCGTGGACGGCAACGGCCACGCCATCGTGGTGGCCAAGGAAGGCGTGATCGAATCGGACGGCAAGGGCGGCCAGTACCTGGTGCTGAGCAACGGCCGCCGCTACCAGGGTGTGCCTGGCCAGGCCGATTTCCAGTCGATGGAGTTCGAGCGCTACAGCATGCGCGTGGCCACCCAGGTGCCGGTGCTGGGCACCGACGTTCCCACCAGCGCCATGACCACCCCGCAGCTGCTGGCCGCGCCCAACCAGTTCACCCTGTCCGAGCTGCTGGGACGCATCTCGCAGCCGATCGTCTGCCTGATCCTGATGCTGCTGGCGATCCCGCTCGGCTTCGTCAACCCGCGTGCGGGCAGCTCGGCCAACATGATCCTGGCCCTGCTGATCTTCTTCACCTATAACAACCTGGTCAAGCTGATCGAAGCCTCGGTCAAGAAGGGACGCATGGACTTCGCCATGGCCTGGTGGCCGCTGCACCTGACAGCCGCGCTGGCGGTGCTGGCGCTGTTCGCCTGGCGCCTGAACGTGAACCACCGCTACCACCCGCTGGTCCTGTTCAACGCATGGAAGCGGCGCCGCCACTTCAAGGGCGCGCTCCCGGCCATCCAGAAAGCGGAGGCGGAATGAAGATCCTGCAGCGCTATTTCGCGGTCAATATCGCCCAGGCGGTGGTGTTCGTGCTGGTCGGCCTGCTGGCCCTGATCGCCTTCATGGACCTGACCAGCATCCTGCCCTCGGTCGGCAAGAACGACTACGGCATCCAGCATGCCTTCCTGTATGTGCTGCTGCTGGTGCCGGGCCACGTCTACGAGGTGATGCCGGTGGCCGCCCTGATCGGCACCATCTACACGATGGCGCAGTTCGCATCGAGCTCGGAATTCACCATCATGCGCGCCTCGTCGATGTCGACCACCCAGGCCGCCGTGATGCTGTTCAAGGTCGGCATCGTGTTCGTGGCGATCACCTTCGTGTTCGGCGAACTGATCACGCCGCGTACCGCGCCGCTGGCCGAGCGCCTGCGCCTGTCGGCCAAGGGCGGCTCGATCTCGGGCGAGTTCCGCTCGGGCGTGTGGACCAAGGACAGCGTGCACGAGGAGGGCGTCAAGGGGAAGATCATCGGCACCCGCTTCTTCAACGTGCGCCAGATCCGTCCCAACGGCCAGCTCGAGGACGTGCGCCTGTATGAATTCGACAGCAACATGCGCATGCGCTCGGTGATCACCGCGCAGCGCGGCGCCTACGGCGGCGACAACACCTGGCGCCTGACCGGCGTGACCCAGACCGATTTCTCCAACAGCCGCGAACTGCCCGCGCCCGGCGCGCCGGTGCCCAACGGCCAGACCCTGAACGCCACCTATGGCCAGGAGACGGCCGCCGTCGCCACGCGCAAGCTGGACGCGCTCGACCTGGTGTCCGAGATCACGCCCAAGATCCTGTCGGTCTCGAGCGCGGACCCGGAGCGCATGTCGGCCAGCGAGCTGGCGGTCTACACCCGCCACCTGGCCGAGAACCGCCAGGAGACCGATCGCTTCAAGGTGGCGTTCTGGAAGAAGCTGATCGATCCGCTCTCGATCTTCGTGCTGATGGCGCTGGCCCTGCCGTTCGCCTACCTGCACACCCGCAGCGGCGGTGTCAGCCTGAAGATTTTCGTCGGCATCATGATCGGCGTGAGCTTCATCCTGATCAACGCGCTGTTCTCGCACCTGGGCGTGCTCACCACCTGGCCCGCCTTCGTCACGGCCGCCGCGCCCAGCCTGCTGTTCCTGCTGCTGGCCCTGGGCGCCCTCTACTGGGTGGAGCGGCACTGATGGCGCCGGCGCAGCGCGGCCTGGTCCTGTTCGCCCACGGCGCCCGCGCCGCCAGCTGGGCCGTTCCCTTCGAGCGCCTGCGCGGCCAGGCCCAGGCGCGCCTGCCGGACGCCGAGGTGGCGCTGGCCTTCCTCGAACTCATGACGCCCAGCCTGCCGGACACCGTGGCCGCCATGGCGGCGCGCGGCATCCTGGACGTCACCGTTGTGCCGGTGTTCCTGGGGCAGGGCGGGCACCTGCTGCGCGACCTGCCGGCCCTGGCCGAGGCCCTGCGCGCCGCCTATCCCGGCCTGCGCCTCCAAGTCGCCGGACCCATCGGCGAGGACCCGGGTGTCCAGAAGGCGATGACCGACTACTGCGTCACTGCCTTCGGCGACGCGCCTGACTAGGCATGCGAGCAAGCTTGGCGGTTCTGCAAGAGCTGCTAACTTGACGACAACTTCGGTGAAAATATGGCCATCTTCTGTTGGTTCGGCGCCATATTACGGCGCTGAATATCGTTTCTCACTTCCAATAAAAGTTGGCATGGGGCATCATTGTTCCCGATCTTCCGTGCACTCGCCCGGCATACTCCAGGAACCCCAGCCCCATGAGCCTCGACACCGATTACGCCCCGGTCGGCATCATCGACGACCGCGATACGCTGTTCACGACCCTGCGCAATGGCGAGGTCGCCGCGACCCTGCGCGCGATCGACACCGGTCCCTTGACCGGCGGGCGCTGGATCATCGATGACCAGTCGAGCCCCGGCCTGTTCTCGGTGGCCTACAATCCGGCCACCGATACCTCGGCGCGCCTGATCGTCAACAACGCGGCCGCGCTGCCTGAAGCGGGCCTGTGGGCAACGGTGACGATGCATTACTACGACCGCTACCAGCTCGACGGCAGCGGCAATCCGCTGGCCGGCCGCGGCATCCAGGAAACCCTGGTCTACACGGTCGAGCAGGGCGCGACCCGCGACCTGCCGGGCTTCGGCAGCGACCTGGCGCTGGGCGCATCGACCGCCCTGGCGAACCCCAGCGTGGCCACGCTGGGCGACGGCGGCTTCGTCACCGTCTGGCAGGCGCCGGGAGCATCGAGCCTGGCCCTGATGGCGCAGGTACGCGACGCCGCCGGCAATGCGCGCGCTCCCGCGTTCGCGCTCACCAGCGGCGCGGACTATGCCATCGAGGGCGAGCCGGCCGTGGCGGCCCTGGACGACGGTCGTTTCGTGACCGCTTATACCGTCGTGTCCGAAGGCGAGGCACGTGTGGCTTACCGCGTGGTGGATGCCGCCGGCAATGGCGCGCCGCAGGCCTACGCGGACCTCGGCGCGGCCGCCGACACCGCCATGCCGGACGTGACCGCGCTCCCGGGCGGCGGCTTCGCCATCGCCTGGCGCGCAGGCGGCCAGGTGCACGTGCGCCAGGCCGACGCCACGGGCATCCTCGGCGCCGAGCAGGTCTACGGCAGCATGGGCAGCGCCTTCAGCCCGAGCATCGCCGCGGCCAAGGGCAACGCGGGCGCCTACATGGTGGCCTGGGGCGAGATCGGCGACGGCAGCGTGTACGCGGCCATGGACGGCGGCGCGCCGGTGATCGTCAACGCCGACGGGCTGGCGGCCAGCAGCATGACGGGCGCGCCGCTACCCAGCGTCGCCGCGCTCGCGGACGGCAGCTTCGTGGTCGCCTGGGACAGCTATGCCAACTCGCCCTTCGGCTTCGGTTCCAGCGACGTGTACTTCCAGCGCATCGACGCCGGCGGAAATCTCGCGGGGAACATGGTGCAGGCCAACGTCGACGGCGGACTCGGACACGACGATGCCTCGGTCGCGGCCCTGAGCGACGGCGGTTTCGTCGTGGCCTGGCAGTCGGCATCGGGCGACTTCGACGGCACCGGCATTTTCGGGCGCCGCTTCAACGCCGACGGCAGCGCGGCCGACATGCGCGAATTCGCGATCAACGAACTGCGCCAGGGCGAGCAGGCGAATGCTTCCCTGACCGCGCTGGCCGGCGGCGGCTTCGCGGCCGCCTGGACCGATATCCAGGGCGGCGGCCAGGCGACGGTCGAAGCGCGCGTGCTGGCCGGGTCGGCCCCGATCGGCGCATCGCCTGCCGGCGTGGAACAGATGTCCACGTCTCCAGTGGTCGTCACTTCGCCAGAGCAGGCGCCTGTGGCGAGCGTTCCCGAGCCGAGCGTTCCCGTGGTGAGCGCGCCGACGCCCGCACCCGCACCCGCACCCGCACCCGCCCCGGCGCCGTCCGGTTCGGGCGCACCGGTCTCCAGCGGCAGCGGCGCCGGCAGCGCCGCCTCGGCCTACGGCAGCGACGGCGGCAACGTGTTCAAGGCGGTGGCGGGCAGCCAGTCCATCGACGGCCGCGGCGGTGTCGACACCATCAGCTATGAAGGCTTCAAGAGCGCGTTCGCGATCACGCGAGGCGCCTTCGGAACGACGGTGGCGGACCGCTCCAGCGGCACCGGCACCGACACCCTGGTCAATGTCGAACGCATCGCCTTCCGCGACGTCTCGGTGGCGCTTGATATCGAGGGCAACGCGGGCCAGGCCTACCGCCTGTACCAGGCGGCCTTCGACCGCACGCCGGACAAGGGCGGCCTGGGCTACTGGATCAATGCGCTGGACAGCGGCAAGAGCCTGGCGCAGATCGCCGGCGGCTTCACCGGCAGCAAGGAATTCGCGGACCTGTATGGCAGCAGCACCAGTAATGCGGATTTTGTCGGTCTGCTGTACGACAACGTGCTGCACCGCGCGCCGGATGCGGGCGGTCTGGATTTCTGGGTCAAGGCCATGGCGGTGCACCAGGCGCCGCGCGAAGAGATCCTGGCCCAGTTCAGCGAAAGCGCCGAGAACCAGGTGCAGGTGATTGGTGCGATCCAG